>CAZILR010001119.1:0-1898 GCA_964539995.1 uncultured Planctomyces sp. | reverse complement strand
GGTGGAGTTCATAAAAACCAAAAAGGGGATAACGGCCATCGGCTCACGGCATCCGACCGAATGCCGTCAACCGATCGCCGAAAGCTGTGATGCCGCATTTCAACCAGACACAACCTGAGTCACTTTCTTCGGCAAACACAGCGCTGCCTCGACGATCAACGCCACGATCATTGCCACGAGGAACAGACGCCAAATCTCTTGAATCAGCGCGGCGAGGTTGCCGGCCTTGTCATCAACGCGAGCGAAGTCGAGTCCTTGAAACAGTTCGGCGACTCGCCCATCGGGTAACACGGCCGCTTGATCTTCGGCCGTCGTGCGGTTGAGCGCCAGCAGTCGCTCGGCCGCTGAATAAACGCCGCCGTGAAACGCGAACTCGGTCGAGAGGGCCTCCGGCGGGCCGGCGAGTTGTTGCCATGCGGTCGGTTGCTCGCCAGAGACATCTCCCGCAACCAGTTGCCGAGTATTGCCGAGCACCGCCGCGCCGCTCGCGAGTGCGCGTTGCACGAGCACATACAGGACGACGCCGTTCTCCGCGAGCGACGAATCCGCCGCCGCAGGAGTCGTGGTACAGAAATAAACGCCGCCGCGATTCGTCGTCACGCGAGCCAACAACGGTGCTCCGCCCTTGAGCGTCGCCAGCGGGATGTGCTCGCCCGACAGACCGCAGTGCTTGCGGACCTGCAACTGGCCGACTGGCAGCGCAGCGCCGCTCTGTGTGTGCGACAACAAGTCCTGATCGCCACGCCACGTCTCGATCGCGATGCCATCCGGCGATTCGACCCACGACTGCCACGACGCACCGGCGAATGACGCACTCGTGACTCCTTGAGTCGGAAAGAAAACGATTTGTCCGCCGCGATCCACGAATGCCTGCACGGCGTCGGCTGTGGCCCCCTCTGGCAACGGAGCCTGCCACAACACGAGCGAGACTTGATCCCAGGCGACGGTCGGCAATTGATCGACCGTGAGCACTTCCGCCGCGAACTTCAACGACGGATCGGGCGAGATCGCCGCCGACAGTTGCAGCGGCCGAGCGGCATTCGTGTCGTCGGCCACGATGATCGTCTGCCGCACGGCGGGCTGATCGAACACGAAATAGAAATCGTTGTCCGCCGAATTCGCATCGGCCGGGATCGAGACTTTCCCCCAACCGCGATCCTTCTGCCGTTCAATCGGGATGCGATGATCTTTCAACTCGAACTGCGAGCCGGTCATCTCGACGGTGATCTCCGAGCGTGCCCCTTCGATCTCGAACGAAATCGGTACGGCGATCTTTTCGGCGTCGTCCGCCGCTCCTTCGCGAATCAGCTTCAGCGACACGAGCAACTCCGCGCTGTCGCTACCTTGTTGCCGTCGTACGTTGGTCACACGCACGGCCGAGTTGCCGACCGCCGCTTGCGGGTACGCCAGCAGATGAAATCGGACGCCTTGCGTGAGTTCGAGAAACGCATCGCGCAGCGTCGTCCAACGACCGCTCTCGGCGTTCCAGTCGTTGGCGCGGATGTCCGAGCACATCCAAACTTCGGTGCGCCCCGACTTGTTCACCTGAATGTAGTCGCGAGCCGCTTGCAGCATCGCCGGCAGATCGGCCGACGCGCTGGCCGGTTCGGTCGCAGGCAGATTCATCAGTACGTCAGGCGATTCGATTTCGCGAGGCGTGTTCGTCGTGCTCTCGATCAACACCCATTTGGCCGAGCCGAGCATGTTCAGCGACCGAGCCAATTGCTGCCGTCCCGTGTCGAGTTTCGTACCGACTTGCCCTTCGCCTTGCTGTCTCATGCTGGGTGAGCGGTCGAGCAAGATGATCGTCGTGTCCGGACGGCCTCCGGCAGTCAATCCCAACCAACCGCTCGCCAACGGCCGAGCGACACCGACGATCAGCCCCGCGATTGCCAGCG
>CAZILR010001118.1:0-1899 GCA_964539995.1 uncultured Planctomyces sp. | reverse complement strand
CGAGGTTGTCACGCGCGCTGGCAACGCGACGGGACCGATCACCGATTCGATTTCTTCCAACGTCACGCCACCGGGGCGAAGCAAAACGGCTCGGCTCGGTTCCAGCAGCAACACGGTTGATTCGACACCGACCGCGCATGGCCCGCCGTCGAGCAGATAGTCGATCTGATCGCCGAGTCGTTCTGCGACGTGCTCGGCACGCGTCGGGCTGAGCTGTCCGAACAAATTCGCGCTCGGCGCGGCGATCGGCACATCCGCGAGTCGCAGCAGTTCCAGCGCGAGCGGATGCGCCGGCATGCGCACAGCGACGCTCGGCAAACCGGAGGTCACGAGATCAGGAATCAAATCGGTCTTGGGCAGCACGAGCGTCAGCGGTCCCGGCCAGAATCTCGCGGCGAGACGCTCCGCCGTCTCCGGCCACTCCTTCACGATCCGAGTCAACCACGAGCGATCCGCGATGTGAACGATCAGTGGATCGAAGTGCGGGCGGCTCTTCACCGCGAACACCCGCGCGACCGCATGGACATCCAGAGCGTTGGCTCCCAATCCGTAAACCGTTTCGGTCGCGAAGCTCACCAGCTTCCCGTGCCGCAATAAACGGGCGGCGTGTGCGACATCAACTCCGATCAGACAAGTCGTGCTCAACCTGCGGCTCCTGTGAATTTGTGACAATGCTACTGCCCTGCGCTCGGAATGGCATTCCTCGCCAGCGAGTCGCTGAGCAAGTCGGCGACAGAGTTTGCCTACTCGATTCGACGATCACCGCCGATGCGAGAAATTCGCATCCTCGTAAGCCACTCGCTTCAACACTTGGCGAACGTCGCGCATACTCTGGGCGGCCGTTCGCTCGCGGCCTGCGGTTTGCTCGCCCGAAACGCTCGTCGGGCCGCCGCGCTACCGATGTCTTCGCATCGGCCACGGATTCCCGTGAGATTTGCAAACATGAGGTGAAGTCGCCATGTCTGGTCGATTGCTGGCGAAGACAGCACTGCTGCTCGCCATCGTGACAGGATTCACGGTGGTCGCCCAAGACCAAGGACGGACACAGAAACCAACCGCCGTCAGCACGACGGCCAAAAATGACGCGGCCGATTCGCGTCGTGGTGAGCCGCGCAGCCTGCGAGTGTTGTTCATCACCGCGAAGGGTTGCGACAAATGCGATTCCGAATTGAAACGTCTGCGCCAGCCCGACGGTGAGTTCGAGTCCATGCGTGCTCGTGGCTGGAAGATCGGCGAGACTCCCGACAACCACATCCAGATCGTCGATCGGGCAGACGTGCCGGAGTTCGCTGAACTCCTCAAGGACCGCGAACTGCCAAGCGTCATCTGCATCGAGAACGGCGAAGTCCTGCGCTACTTCAAGCACGGTTGCACCACGCCGCTGGATGCCTGGACATTCGGCTGGCTGATGAAGGGAGTCAACGAGCGCCCCAAGCCGGCCGTGCCAGAGAAAATCGAAGTCGAGACCACCGGCCACTACCCGCTGCGAGGCAACCATTGGTCCGTGGATGGCGATTTCAATCCGAGTCACGAGAAGGTCGTTCATCACCTGCGCGGCGAGTTTCATTCCCCGCAACTGATGGCTGAGTGGAAGATCGATGAGTGGTCCGTCGAGGAACTTCGATCCTTGCACGACGACTTGCACGAGCGCTACGGCGGCGGAGTCGTCAGCAACAGCTTCGGCCAGCCCGCTCAGCAAACCGGCGTCGGCCAATTCGGAGCCGGCCGGAAGTTTTAAGTAGCCCTGTTGCTCCGCGACAGGAAAGCCGAACGCTTCATCGACGCGGTTTTGGAATCGGCACGCCAACGCCACTGACGTTTTCTGCGCATCCGGCGGTCCTGTCGCGGAGCGACAGGGCTACTGGCCTTGTCCCGCTCCGGTCATGCGGCCGACGAAGC
>CAZILR010001117.1:0-1900 GCA_964539995.1 uncultured Planctomyces sp. | reverse complement strand
CACGAGCACATCAGTCTGCACGTCGAAATTCCAATCGACCGGTAACAGGACCGTCGGCTTGAGATCCGCTGGCGGCAATGCGGATCGCGAAGAGATGTCGGCGAACTTCGTGTGTTCGCGGCTGTCGTTGTTTTGCCAGATGGACATGCCGGAGTTGCTCGACACGGTCAAATCGAGATCGCCGTCGTGGTCGATGTCCGCCGGAACGATCGCCAGCACGCCGCGCAATGCCTCGAACGCCGGTTCCTGCGACAGCGCGGCGAGCGATCGCGTTTTCGTTGCCGCGTCGTAGACGTTCCGCAGGAAGAGAACGCCGTCGTCACCGTAGACCAGCAAGTCGATGTCGGCGTCTTCGACCATTTCTGAGGCACCGATGATTTCCTCCTTTTTGTCAGGAGGCGATGTGCGTTGTCCGATGAAGCGGTGATCGTCGGGCGTCTCTTCCGTGTCACGGTCGAGATCGGCGGCGAGCAATTTCGTCAGGCCGCTGGGGACGACGGCCTCGCACAGTGTCTGCCAGCGACCATCCGGTTTCGCCCCTTCTGGCTGCCCGAACACGATGACTTGACCGTTGAGCAGCACGATCACGTCCCAGCGGCCGTCGAGATCGAAGTCGGCGATCTTCACGTCGCGAATGCCGGCCAGCGGCGGTAACTGATCGGCGGCGTCGGCTTCCGCGAACGTGACTTCGATTGGCGAGGCTGCGACGGCTCCCGGTTGTTTTGCGGCGTCGCCGTGTTGCTTCTGCCACTCCGGCGAGAAGTCGGAGAGCAGATATTCCAGCGGATGCTTCAGAACTTTCTTCAGGTCGAGCTTCGTGGCGATCTCCGGCCGCAGCAGGTTCGAGACGACTCGCACGTTGCGAGTCGCCGTGCCCCAATCTTGGGCATCGACTGCGGTCACCGCCTTGTCGAGCATCTCGCCGATGTTCACGCGGTAGCGCTGCTGGATGAACTCGCTGAACGGCCGGCTGAGCTCACGCATGCGAGTGAGCGTCTCTTTCGACTCCGCTTCCTTGCCGACCACTTGAGCGACCATCAATTCGCTGAGCACCCACAGGTTATCGGGATTCGATTTGGCAGCTCGCTTGAGGGCCGCGACGCCGCGCGCCTCCAATTCAGGCTCTTGCCCGATCTGCGATGCCAAATAAACCTCCGCCTCGAACGCGGCCGCCCCCTTCGACAACTCCGCGGCCTTCTCCAAATGGTCCACGACCTTGTGGTAGTCCCCCTGATGCTCGGCCAGGCGGGCCAGGAGCAGATGCGCGATCGGCAGCTCTGGTTCAGCGGAGACTAGCTTCGCGACAACTTCCGTTGCGCGAGCGTATCCCTGTTCGTAAGCCTCTCGCTCGCGCGTTTTGTCGATTGCCTCTGGCGAGATCGCCAGCACCGCCGCGATCGCTCGGTTACGCCTCACGAGCGGTTCGTTGGGAACCAGCGATTCTAACTCCGACAGCTTCTCGGCCGACAAGCTGAACTGCCAATTCTCCATCAACGCGATCGCGTCGTTCTTCAGTTCGATCGCTCGCGCGACGTCAATCGCCGGATGGCCGTTCTCGTTGCCGATCGGTCGGCCTCGGAAGACAACGAACGCGGCGACGCCGACTACGATCAGCCCCACCACCACCCAGTGCCACGGTCGAGCTGCGCGTTCTTCTGCCATTGGAAGACTCCTTCTGACGCATGTTGTAATCCGCGCAAGGGACCAACAGAATGCCGCCGACTTTTCTCCCACGCTGAGGTTGACCATGCACCACGCCTACGTCGAACGAGTCGTCGATTTGCTCGATCCCGCCGGAAACGTCTTGCTGAACATGTCTGTCGAGGAGGCCACCGAACGAGTCGCATCGGGTGCTGCTGACCGCGTGCGCGAGATCGACGGGCAGTTTGCGCTGTGGTCA
>CAZILR010001116.1:922-1905 GCA_964539995.1 uncultured Planctomyces sp. | reverse complement strand
TGCGGAGGAACATGGCGTTCGCCACGATGCTGATGGTCCCGGCCGCTCCCGCCGGCTACTTGTACGGCGCGATCGTCGATTTCGTCAGTCAGCACAAGCTGACCGCGATGGGAATGACTCCCGTCGCGTTAGGCTATCGGCTCAGCTTTCTGGTGTGTGGCCTGTTCATCCTCAGCGGCATCTTGGTAGCGGTGACGCTGTTGCCGAAGCGGCCGAGGTCGCCGGAGGAATGAATACGGAATGCTGAATACGGAATACGGAACGCAGAATGAATCGCAGTGACAAGGAGACTGACGATGACCGAGAGAGTGAAGCGGGTCGGAGACGACTTGGCCCTCCGATTGGTTGAGTTCGCGGCTCGGATTGGCAAAGTCGTTGATGCGATTCCAGACACACGGCTCGGTCGTCACATTGCGGGACAACTTGTGCGATGTGGTACTGCCGGTGCCCCGAATTACGCGGAGGCTCGCGGAGCGGAAAGCACCAAGGACTTCATTCACAAGCTGGGAATCTGTCTGAAAGAACTCCGTGAGTCACAATGTTGGCTGGAATTGATCGTTCGTGCCGAACTATTGCCAGAAGAGCGGCTGAATCAGTTGATCGATGAAAGCGACCAGTTGATTGCGATCATCGTGAAGTCGATCGCGACGGCGAAGAGTCGCCGGACGGGAGCTTCCAAATGAGCGAATACAGAACGCGGAACTCGAACAAAAGAATGAATACGGAATGCTGAATACGGAAGTCAGAATGAAGACAAAGACACGGACCAACAATACCGTGATGAAATGCCGTAAGAATTGAACCTCACTTGCAGCTCATTCTGCGTTCCGTATTCCGTTTTCCGTATTCCGTATTCAGCATTCCGTATTCATTCCTTGCCTTGTCCGAACCGGAGAAACTCACGATGCCCACTATCCAAATCCTGAACACCGGCCGACTCGATGAGCGGGAGTCATGCCAGCATGTCCCACGGGTGCACAAAC
>CAZILR010001116.1:0-912 GCA_964539995.1 uncultured Planctomyces sp. | reverse complement strand
GTCAGCGTTTCCGCAGGCGGTGCAGTTGCCGAGCGGGGATCTTCTCTGCTCGTTCGGCGTCGAGGGTGGGCAGTTCGTGCATGGCGGGACCGATTGGGTTCGCTCGACGGATGGTGGGCTGACGTGGAGGCTCGAAGGAACGCTGCTGCCCAAGACCGTTGATCCTCCGTCGGCGAATTTTCTGAAGCTCAGTTTGTCGGCCGATGGCAAGACGATCTATGCCTACGGGACTCGGTACTGGGGCAGCATCGACGACAAGTTTGGCGAGCGGCGCGGCGAGGCGTTGTTCTGCGTCTCGACCGATGAAGGTCGCTCGTGGTCCGAGCCACAGGTGATCCCGATGCCCGATGTCCCGTTGGAGGTGTCGCATTCGATGTTGCCGCTTGCGTCGGGACGGCTGCTGGCTCCGACGGGATTGCTCGTCAGCAAAGAGCGGCTGGGCGAAGAGGTCATCGTGGCGGTCTCGGACGATGGTGGTCGGACGTGGCCGACGCATCGCACCGTCTTCAAAGACCCGGCCGGCAAGTTCGGCTTCTGGGAACAGAAGCTGGCCGAGTTTGCTCCGAACCAACTGCTGGCCGTCGCGTGGACGATCACGCTGGGTGACTATCACGATCAGCCAGACAGCTTCGCGATCTCGCGCGACGGCGGCTGGACGTGGGGGCCGTTTCAATCGACCGGCATTTGCGGACAGACGATGACTCCGCTGCCGCTCGGCGGCGATCGGCTGCTGGTGCTCTACAACCGCCGGTACGGAGCGCAGGGGATCGTCGCGGTGCTTGCGACCTTCACCGACACCGCGTGGACCGTGCATCACGAGCAGTTGTTGTACGACGCCCGCGCTAACCGCGATGGGCCGTCATCCGGCAACACCGGCGTCGATGAACTCGCCAGCTTTCAATTCGGCTTCCC
>CAZILR010001115.1:974-1908 GCA_964539995.1 uncultured Planctomyces sp. | reverse complement strand
CGGCCAGCAGCGCGAGCAGTTGTTGCGAGCCGGTCGTGCAGACGATCTCCTCCGATGTGACGGTGCGACTCGCAGCGGGCGTCGCCGTTTGCTCCAGAAGGTTGTGGTAGTCGGCGAGTTGCTGCCTCAGTCGCAAATCGCCCTGCGTCGTGCCGTACTGCAACGCCGATCGCGCGCGAAGGTCGTCAGACAGCACCTCGCGAGCAGCTTCAATCGCTTCCGAAGCGGGCAGCGAGCCGGGATCGACCAGCCCAGCGGCGAGCGAAATGACGTGCGGATGCTCGACCCCTTGCTGCATTAGGAAGCTGATGGCTTGATCGGCCGCCCATCGGCGGCGCTGGCTGAAATTCGCGAGAGATTGGCTCATCACGGCGTTGTAATCGTCGCGGATGATCGCCCACCACTCCGCGAGACCAGTTTGAGAAGCGATGCAGCCTTCCGTCCCTGCGGTTCCAGACGGTATTTTGCCGATGTTTTGTAGCCCTCTCGTTCCACGAGAGGACAGCCGGACGGCCATTGACGTTCAATCGCACGACCGACTTCCAAAAGCCAATTGCAGCGTGTCACGCGTTCGGCTTTCCTCTCGTGGAACGAGAGGGCTACTTTGGAGGCAAGACATGCTCACCGTTTTGACATCGCCCACACGTTCGTCGCGATTCTGCGATGGACTCTCACGCCGCAACTTTTTGCAAATCGGCTCGCTCGGCTTCGGCGGGTTGACTCTGCCAAATCTGTTGCGTGCCGAGGAGTCTGGTGCGGCGAAGACCTCGAACAAGTCGGTCATCGTGGTGTACCTCTCCGGTGGGATCGCGCATCAGGACACCGTCGATCTGAAGCCGGACGCGCCGGACGAGATTCGTGGCTAGTTCAAGCCGATCGACTCAAAAGTGCCGGGGATTCAACTCGGCGAGTTGCTACCGAAGCTGGCGGGCTG
>CAZILR010001115.1:0-964 GCA_964539995.1 uncultured Planctomyces sp. | reverse complement strand
CGTGGTCGGGCAAGTTGATGAGCACAGTAGCTTTCAAAGTCTGACCGGCCGCACGATGAGCACGGCGCAGCGTGAAGGCTGGCCGAACTTCGGTTCGGCAATCGCGAACATGATGGGACCGAAGGACGCGATCACGCCGGCATTCGTGGACTTGTTCCCGACGATGCAACACCGGCCGTACAACAGTCCGTCGCCGGGGATGCTCGGCCCGTCGTTTCGCGGCGTGAGTGCCGAAGGCGAAGACATCGACAGCATGAAACTGCGATTCGTCGATGCGTCGCGATTCGGAACTCGGCGCGAGTTGCTGGCGTCGATTGACGGCATCAAGCGCGAGGTCGATAGCACATCGCTGGCGGGCATGGACACGAGTTATCAAAAGGCGTTCGACGTGCTCACGTCGAGCAGGTTGGTCGATGCGCTCGATGTCGAGAAGGAAGACCCGAAGGTTCGCGAGCGATACGGCAAGGGATCGGCGAAGCATCTCGGCGACGGCGCTCCGATGTGGAACGATCAGCTCTTGCAGGCTCGGCGTTTGGTCGAGGCAGGTGTGCGAGTCGTCACCGTGGCCTACGGCTTTTGGGACACTCACGGCCAGAATTTCAAATACCTCAAGCAGCACTTGCCGTTATTCGACACCGGAATCTCGGCGTTGATCGAGGACATTGACGCTCGCGGCCTGGACCGCGACGTGACCGTCTGCGTCATCGGCGAATTCGGTCGGACTCCCAAGATCAACAAAGACGCCGGCCGCGATCACTGGCCGCGAGTCAACAGCGCGATCCTCGCCGGCGGCGGACTACGCGTCGGCCGAGTGCTCGGCGCGACTGACAAGTTTGGCGACTCTGCCATCGACCGCCCGATCCACTACCAGGATGTGCTCGCCACGCTGTATCACAATCTCGGCTTCGGCGAAGACCCGACCGTGACCACGATCGCCGGCGCTCGTATCCGCTTGCTGCCGACG
>CAZILR010001114.1:0-1917 GCA_964539995.1 uncultured Planctomyces sp. | reverse complement strand
CGGCAGATGGCCTCGCCCAATTCGCCGCCCGGTCCGGTCACGCACGCAATCGCTAGCGGCGGCAGTCCCGCTTCGAGCAAACATTCGACGAGCTTCAACGCCGTCAGTGGCGTGTCCCCGGCCGGCTTGATGAGCACGGCGTTGCCCGCCGCGATCGCCGGGCCAACTTTGTGAGTCACCAAGTTCAGCGGAAAGTTGAACGGCGTGATCGCCGCGACGATGCCGCACGGAACTCGCAACGTGAATCCGAACTTGCCCGCTCCGCCGGGAGCGGCATCCAGCGGCAAGACTTCGCCGGTGATCCGCTTGGCTTCTTCAGCCGAGACCTCCAGCGTCTCGCAGCCCCGGCTGACTTCGAGCCGACTCTCGGCCAGGATCTTGCCCTCTTCGAGCGTGATCGTCTTCGCGAACTCTTCGGCGCGCTTCTGAATCAGCTCGACAGTCCTCCGCAGGATGCGGCAGCGATCCGCGCTGGGCATCTTCCGCATCGCCTTCGCCCCTTCGACCAGCGTGCCGATCGCGGCATCGACGTCGGCCGCCGTGCCGCGCGGGACGGTGTCGATGACTTCGCCGTTGAACGGGTTCGTGACGTTGATGCGTTCGGCTCGGTCGTGCCATTCGGCGGCGAAGAACATGCGCATGGGGCTTGATCCTGAAGCAAAGTGATTTCAATCGGATCCCCTCTCGATTCTCCGTGCCAGTTGTCACGAGAGAATCGAGAAGTGTTTCGGCTGGTCCCGCAGTAACCGACGGAAGGCGCAACTACAAACTGAGGCGATCCAGCAACTGCATGATCGCGTCGAACTTGTTTTCGACGACGATGGGGCGGTTGGCGGCGGGGGTTTGGGTGACTCCGGCTTTGCGGAGCATCGTAGCGTAGGCATCGTCCTCGGTGGCTGCTGCTGCGGAGAGACGCGCGGGATCGACCGAGTGGTACGCGACGGTCGCGGTCGGGTCTTTGAGTTGGTGGCCGGTGAGGATGCAGACGACTCGGTCGCTGGGGGAGATCACCCCTTGCTCGCGGAGCAGTTTGGCTCCGGCGACGCTGGCGGCGCTGGCGGGTTCGCAGCCGAAGCCGCCGGCTCCGATTTGAGCCTTCGCTTCCAGGATCGCTTCGTCCGAGACCTCGCGCACGACGCCGTCGCAGACTTCGAGTGCTCGCAGGCACTTCAGCAGGTTGACCGGGCGGTTGATCTCGATGGCGGTCGCGAGCGTCGAGGCGCGGCGATTGTCGGCGTCCATCTGCGTGAAGAATTTGTCGGTGATGATTTTCGCTTCGTCGAGCCGGCCGCCGTTCCAACGCAGCTTGTGTTGGTCGAAGAGTTGATAGAGCGTGTTCGAGCCGCTCGCGTTGATGACCGCCAAGCGCGGGATGCGATTGATGAGGCCCAACTCTTTCAGCTCGGTGAACGCCTTGCCGAACGCGCTCGAGTTGCCGAGGTTCCCGCCCGGCACCACGATCCAATCGGGGACTTCCCAGTTCAGACCTTCGAGCACTCGGAACATGATCGATTTCTGCCCCTCCAGCCGGAACGGGTTCACGCTGTTGCACAGGTAAATCCCGCGAGCCGCACAGACGTCGCGGACTTGCCGCAGCGCGTCGTCGAAGTCCCCTTGAATCTGCAACGTCTTGGCTCCGTAGTCGAGCGCCTGCGACAGCTTTCCGAACGAAATCTTGCCGCTGCCGATGAAGACGATGGTCTCGAACAGCCGCGTGGTGCTGGAGTAAATCGCCAACGACGCCGATGTGTTCCCGGTAGACGCACACGCCGCAACCTTCGCTCCGACGATATGCGCGTGCGTGGAGGCGGCCGTCATGCCGTTGTCTTTGAAGCTGCCCGACGGGTTCAACCCCTCGTACTGCAACAACAGCTTGCCGGTTTGAAATCCCGCGTACTTCCCGACACCGGCTGAGGC
>CAZILR010001113.1:0-1927 GCA_964539995.1 uncultured Planctomyces sp. | reverse complement strand
GGAGGTACAGCTCCCAATACAGGTCTTCAACATCCTTGAGCATCTGCAAGACACTCGCCTCGAAGTCCGCCAGCGTGATGTCGTTGTTGATTCGTGCGATCACGACGCCCTGATTGACGCCGCTCAATCCGCCGAAACTCTGTGAAATCGGGCCGGCAATGCGAGTGAATTCCGTACCCGCACCGGCCCACAACGGCTGGCGATACTCCGCCCGAACGTTGCCAGAGTACGAATTGCTGATTGCGAATGCCGTGCCCGGATTGATGTCGGCATAGTTCATCGAGTGACTCAGCGCGACTGACCCGCCGTAACCAAACGTCTTGGACAAGCTGGTATCGAATACCCCAGAGTCCGTGTCTCGGCGAAACGGTCCCGTCGTGATGTTGAGGGGCAGCTTGGACTGACCGAACGTCACCGACGCCTCAAGCTGAGCATCGAAGGCGGCCAAAGCACCAGAGATACCTCGGCCGCCGAACAGCACGCCAGTCTCTTGAATGGCGGGGTCGTAGGCAGAGGGTGCTCGATCCGCGCCGTTGAGAATCACCGACGGCGCGCCAACGGCGGTTCGCGAACGGATGATGCTGTTGTTTTGAATGGCGAGTTGAATCGCTTGGCTCAGCGAGATTTCCCAGACCTCTTCCTTCTCGCGATCGAGCACCGTGCGTGGCCGTTTGGCGTAGGCCGCCTCGTGTGAGGTCTGCGTGTCCACGGCGGGATAGTCGATGGTGGTCGCGGCGGTCTTGTAGTAGCTCAGCTCTTTGTCGCTGCCGAGGTATTTCAGTTCCGGATCGGTCGCGCAGCCCATCAGCGTTGTTCCCAGGACCGAGCCAACGGCAAGGCGTTGCAGGAGCCGGCGACTCGCACTGCGGAACCGGCGAAGACGCTGAGATCGGAGTTTGGAAAATGACATGCCAGCCACCCTTGTTCGAGAACGCGTTCGCCTCCGGGGCAGTGCCGGCGCAGGCTGGCGCTACGACCCGTACAAGTGGTATCGGCGGCACAATCCGCAAACTTTGGCTGGTTTGACAGGGGCCGAAGGGTGAGAAGCGAGGTCCGAAGGAGAAGCGGAGAAAAAATGCCGGTTGCGGCGTAACCGGCAGAAACTGCGCGACGAACCGCGTGCCCTCAAAGTTTGACAGGATCGCCCGTAGCCGGCTCATCGGCGGATTTTGCCGCAGACGATACCTCGTGTGAGGCCGCGACCGGGCCACGTCCGTCGGATACGGAACGATTCGCAAGGAACGTTGCGGCCGAGACCGGTTCCGATCGCTGACCTCCGCCAACTTCGAGGATTCAACAATGTCATTCGAGTCGGAGCCAATCCAGCCGGGGAACTCAGAAACCCCGTTGAACCGTTTTTCCAATCTCCGATACCATGCCGCCCATTCCCCCCACGGCGACAACGCCGAGCGGACGGATCAGCCTGAGAAGGATGACGCCCGCTCTCGACGTCAACGCCGCAAGAAATCCCCGGACGCGAGTCCGGCAAGGAGAGACGACATGGAAGTCCGAGGCCCTGGATTCATCACGAATGCAGCTCCCATTCAAGGAGCACGACCAGCGACTGGCCCGTCGGCCGCCGCGAGCAAGCCACCTCTGGAAGTGCCGCAAGACGAAGTCGAACTCTCCGCCGCCGGCCAACTGATGGGCAAGCTGACGGAAGGAACGGAGTCGGCTCAACGTGCCGAACGCCTCGCCCGCATCAAGGCCGAGATCGACGCCGGCACCTACGACACCGACGCCAAGCTCGAAGCCGCGATGCTGAAAATGTTCGATCACCACGGCATCGACCTGGAAGCGTAGCCGCTCCGGCACACCGTCTGCCGTTCGCTGCACGAATAGATCTGCGGGCCGTGGTGCCAGGAAAAAAACCGGGTGGGTGTTGTGGGGGTACGCGGTGTGCGCTCGGGCGGGGCTATCGACGTTC
>CAZILR010001112.1:0-1939 GCA_964539995.1 uncultured Planctomyces sp. | reverse complement strand
GGTTACCGCTGGATCGAGCGTGGCGAGATGGCAAATTCCCGCTGACGGCTCCCTCACGCGCGACGTTGTCGGCCAAGGGGTTGAGTCGTAGGAGGGACCGAGAGGGAAATCCTCCGCCACGTCGGTTGTAGGGATTGCGGCCGGATTGCCGATGCCGGAGCCTGTTTCATCGGCCGTTAGCTCGAACTGCCGAAAATGCTCAGACCCCCATTTTTTCGTTGGAAGACTGCGTTGTGCAGCGTATTCTGAGTTCACTTTCGGGGTCACTGCCGGACCCGCTGACTGTGCCTCCAGTCCGCGAGTCAACTTTTCCAGCAGGATCATTCCATCGGAGGATGGAAGTACGGCGAAGAGCCGTGTCGAACAATCCCATCGCGTGTCGAGTGTTGGATGACTCGCGCGATGCCTTTTCTCAGGAGTTCTGGCGTCGAGACTTGTCCGTTGCGGGACGATACCAGGCCGATTCACGGCCATCTGGTTGATCCGCCTGAGCCAATTCCGCCAGTCATCGCCTATGGATGCCATTCTTCGCCAGTACGGATACTCGGTGAGCGATGCCACCTGGTTTTATTTGTCGCTGTTGCTCATCGTCGCGGTCTTCTTTCGATTCAACCGCATCTTCTCGCTGCGCAACTTGGACCTCGTGTTGTTGCTGTCGATCGCGCCAGGGTTGCTGCTCGTGCAGCACGGCTATCACTACGGATACGGTTGGCTGTTCGTGGTGACGGGCTGTCTGCTGGTGAGACTCTTCAGCGACAGCTTTTGGAAACGTCGGCCGTTGCTGGAGCAGAACCTGAACTCCGCAGGCATGGCGTTCTTGACGGTTTCGGTATTCGTGCTGCTGGTCAGCAAAGCGCTGACGGACACTCCGCCACAAGCAACGGTCGAGACGGTTCGCCGAGCGGATGAATTACGCAAACGTCAGGACACAACTCAAGAACAGCCCGTGACCGAAGAGATCCCCGCCGGCCCGACCGCTCGTGTGCTGACGGCTCCAGTCTTGGCGGCGTCCGAGATCGCCGTGTCGGGTGGCTCGCCGAGACAGGAAGATCGCTCGGCGGTCGAGCAGATTGCCGCGCGAGCGACAGCCGTGTTGGCTCACTTGGCGGTCGTGTCGGGCTTGTGGTTTCTTGGTAAGCGACTGTTCGGTGACGTGAACTCTGGCTTGGCGATGGCGACTCTGTATCTGCTGCTGCCCTGCACGGCGATTGATGTCGGCAAAGTAAACCATGTGCTGCCGGCCGCGTTGATCGTGTGGGCGTTCGTGGCCTATCGCAATCCACTGATTGCGGGCGGGTTGTTGGGCTTGGCGTGCGGAACGCTGTTGTTCCCGTTGTTTCTGTTGCCGCTGTGGGCGGTCTTTTATGGCAAGCAAGGTGCCGGCCGATTTGTCGTCGCCTTGGGAGCTGTTGCCGCAGTGCTGGCCGCCAGCTTGCTGCTGACCTCGGCCGACTCGCACTCCTTTACGAAACAAATCGTCGGCTCGATCGACTGGAGCAGTCTGACGTTCAACAGCGAAGCGGCCGGCTTCTGGAGTTCTTACGCCGGCGTGTACCGCATCCCGGTGATCGTGGCGTTCTTCGTCATGTTGCTGACCCTCACGTTCTTGCCGCGAGAAAAGAATCTCGAACATTTGCTCGGCCATTCGACCGCCATCGTGGTCGCCACGCAGTTGTGGTATCCGCAGCAAGGCGGGGCCTATGTGCTGTGGTATCTGCCGCTGCTGCTGGCGGTGGTCTTCCGTCCGAAGCTCAGCAACCAAACACCGCCGGTCATCGTTCCCGCGCAGTCGGAAGAAAAGCAACTCACCATGCCGACTCGAATGCTGTCGGGCGTGTCCTGGTTCCGCCGCCGCGGTTCGTGAGTGCTGAATTGGCCTGACGAATCCGACGCCCCACGCTTGCGACGTCATGCTGGCGGGATATCTTGAGCGCTCGTT
>CAZILR010001111.1:0-1946 GCA_964539995.1 uncultured Planctomyces sp. | reverse complement strand
TCAAAGACAGAAACAATTGTGTCGCCGAATCCCAATCCCGGCCGACGAGTCGTGGCCCCTCGTCCGAGACCAGTGCCAGCCGCAAGGCGTCGAGGGATTTCGGCGAAAGGACTTGCCGGGCGATGTCCGGGCGGTTGAGCAGATCGGCGGCCGCTCGAAGCGATTGAGCAGCAGCGGTTGAGTCGCGAGCAATGGATTCGGCAGACGGAAGCGGCGTCGCGAGCTGCATTCTCAGATTGGAAAGGGCTGTCTCCGGGAACTGATCCGCCGGGCTGAGCTTCTGCCGGGCGGTCGGGTCCAGCATCGCGTACGGCCACGAATTCCAACGGAAAGAAACGCGAGGACGCTTGGCTTTGTCCTGAGACTGCCACCAACTCGCGGCTTGCAAATCGTGATGACACGCGAAGCAGTTCCACTCGGCGAGTTCCGGCCACTTCGCCGGCTCGCGTTGTCCGAGTATTGCCCGTTGTTGGAGTAACTCCAGTGATCGCTGAGTGGTGACGATTTGGCCGATGGCCCACAGCTTGGCCTCGAAGAGCGAACCGCCTGTCGCGACATTCGCCGGTGGAGCGACAACCGGATGCCGCTTCGCGTCGGTCTCGGTAGGCCAATGTTTCGGCCAGTTGGCGTGGAACGTGGACAGTTCAAAAAACAGACGTGGGTGCCCGGCAGCGATCAGATCGTGATTGACGTCTCGGCCAGGTCCGCCGACGTGACAGTCCGCGCAGACGTTGGCTCGCGTGAGGACGTCCGTCAGATCGCGATAGCCGCGCCGCTGCTTGTCTTCCGCTGATCGCGGCTTCCAATCGGCGCGGACATGCTCGGTGAGCCAGCGTTCGGCGGGGCCGTGGCATTGCTCGCAATCGACACCGGCGATTGGAGTGCGTCCGGAAGTCGAACTCCACTTGGAATCGACGCTGGTCGCGGGCGAGTGGCAGTTCAGACAGACGGCCGATTCGTGAGCTGGCTTCGGCAATTTGAGTTGCTCAGCCATTTGCCGCGAGAGATCGTTTTGCAGCACCGAGTACGCTCGCGAATGTGGGTCGCGGGCGGACCAGATCGGAAACTCGGACCCGACGAACTTGTGTCCGGCCAGTCCGCCGTGACACGCGGCCGTCGCACAGGAAGCACTGCCGACGAGCTTGGGTGGAGCGTCTTCGGCAACGGCGAATTCGGCGCAGAGGCACAAGAGAGTGCAGAGTGCAAAGTGAGAGGCGCAAGCAGCCTTCACTCGCTCACGTTTCACTTTGCACTCTGCACTCTGCACTCTGCACTTCCTCTCACGGCGCGAACGGCCCGTTCCATTTGTCTTTGGTCGGGTCGTGATAAACATGGCACTCGATGCACGACGTCCGCGCGCCGCGATTGACGTTCGAGAGCAGTTCTTTCAAGGACTCGGTCGGAGGTGAATTTGGCGAACCGGCTTTGGCAGTGGTCTCGCTTTTGATTCCATCCATCCACTCGGCGGGGCGATGAGCGTGGCACGCGCGGCAGACGTCGATCGACGGGATCAGCACGTCGCCCGTGTTCTTGCTCTGAGCGACTCCAGCGTGGCAGGCAGTGCAACTCAGCAGGCGGTGTGGTTCGTGATGGAAGTGGCTGTGGGCCAGCCAGCGCGACGGAATGTTGGTCGGGATGATCTTCCAATCGGCGAGTGCCGTTGCGGATTTCGAGACGACCGGTTCGACCTCGTGGCAGTAGCGGCAGCCGCCGGTGGCTTCGTAACCGAACTGGCTATGCCGATGTTGCTGTGCGATTTGTTCGGCTTTGGTGACGTCGTCGAGTACGGTTTTGGCCTGATCCTTCGTGAGACGCTGGAAGTCACGATGGCCGGGGAGCGGGCGAGGCGGCGCATCGTTCGGAGTTCCAACTTCCGACTTCCCAGTTCCGAGGGCTTTCAACGTGTAGGTTTCGGTGAGGAATCCGCGCACGATGTTCATCTTCTG
>CAZILR010001110.1:0-1946 GCA_964539995.1 uncultured Planctomyces sp. | reverse complement strand
CTACGTCGGCAGCATCCGCGATCACGCCTGGTGGGGCAGCGAACCGCACGCTCCGACCGACACACTCGCGGCTGGCGGTGGACACGCTCACGCGGGTGCGATGATTTATCTCGGCGACAATTTCCCGCCGCAGTACCGCAACACGCTCTTCATGAGCAACATCCACGGCAACCGCGTGAATCAGGATTTGCTGGTTCGCAAAGGCTCCGGCTACGTCGGCAAGCACGGCAAGGATTTGCTGATCGCCAACGACCGCTGGTTCCGAGGCATCAACCTGAAAACCGGCCCCGACGGCAGCGTCTACGTCATCGACTGGTACGACAAAAACGCCTGCCACCGCACGAACTCGGAGATTTGGGACCGCACGAACGGGCGGATCTACAACGTGCGGTATGTGGGGACCGAGGGGCGAGCGGCGAGGGGCGAGGGGAGGGCAACGGACCTCGCGAAGCTCACCAATCAAGAACTGTTTCAACTTCAACTTCATCGGAATGAATGGCAGGTGCGAACTGCGAGACGACTGCTTCAAGAGCGAGCGAATGCTGGCACGCTTGCCGCCAAAGAAATCAACAGCTTGTTGCCGCTGATTACCGAGAAAGCCAGCGTTCAAGAAAAGCTACGAGTTGTGTGGGCATGGCATGGAATCCTTGGCTCGTTGCGAACTCGGATTCCACCGGGGGCAGGCGTTGGAGCGCCGACACGCGAAGTGCAAACGCCGCCCAAAGACCCACACAGGATGGCGATGTCAGCCGCGTTTCTTGGCGATGAAGACGAAAATGTTCGCGCTTGGGGGATTCAACTTGAACTTGAGGATCGCCATATTCATTCGGAAATCTTCGACCGCATCAAACTGCTTGCAAAGAACGACTCCTCGTCGCTTGTCAGGCTTGCGATTGCCAGTGCTCTGGAAAGACTACCGCTCGAACAGCGCTGGCCGATTGCCGAAGCTCTTCTCGCTCACGCCGAAGACGCCGACGATCACAACTTGCCGCTGATGTATTGGTACGGGATCGAACCGCTCGTTGCGGCGGACCCGGAGCGGGCGTTGGAGTTGGCGAACAAGTCGAAGATTCCGAAGGTCGCGAACTTCATCATTCGCCGAGCCGCCTCGGACGAAAAGTCGCTGGACGGCGTTTTCAAAATGCTGACGAAGGCGCATCCCGACGGGCAGCAGGTTGTGCTCAACGAAGTCCTCGCGGCGTTTGAAGGGCGAGTGAACATCGCCGCGCCGGAGTCGTGGAAGCCGGCGTATGACGTGCTCGCGAAGAGCGACAACGCGGCGGTTCGGGACAAGGCGGATCAGATCGCCGTGATCTTCGGCGATCAGCGCGTGTTGCCGAAGATGCGCGAGTTGCTCGTCAACGCAGACGGAAAAGCCCCACTGGAGAAGCGGCAGCAGGCGTTGGACATTTTGCTGCGCGGCCGAGACAAGGACGCGGTCGCCTCGTTTCAGGCCATCGTGAGCGACACGGCTCTGCGCGGCGCGGCGATTCGGGCGCTCTCCGGCTACGACGATGCGAAGACGCCGAGCGTCGTGTTGTCTCAATACGGCAAGCTGACCGAGGCCGAGAAGCGGGACGCGATCAACACGCTCTGCACTCGGCCGAGCTACGCCGCCGCGCTGCTCGACGCGATCGAAAAGGAAAAACTGCCGCGCACCGATCTGCACGCATACAACGTGCAATCGCTGCTGCGGTTCAACGACGAAAAGCTGCAAGCTCGGATCAAGTCCGTGTGGGGCGAGTTCCGAGCGACCGCGAAGGACAAGCAAGAACTGATTGCCAAGCACAAGGCGAATCTCACTCCCGCTCGCGTGAAGAACGGCGACTTGAGCAACGGCCGGCGGCTGTTCGCCAAGACGTGTCAGAACTGTCACGCGCTGTTCGGCGAGGGCCAAAAGGTCGGCCCGGACATCACCGGCTCGAACCGCGCGAACCTCGACTACA
>CAZILR010001109.1:0-1949 GCA_964539995.1 uncultured Planctomyces sp. | reverse complement strand
GCACGTTGCGCGGCGAACTCGCTTCGCCCATCAGGCCGATGCGCCACGTCTTGCCCTTCATTGGGCCGAGTCCGCCGCCGATCTCGATGCCGAACTCATTAAGCAACTGGCCGCGCACGGCCGCGTCGTCGATGCCTTCTGGAATCAAGACGGCATTGAGCATTGGCAACTGTTGGCCTTCGGCGACCGCGTACTTGATACCGATTGCGGCGAGACCCGCCTTCAACGCCTTGTGATTTTTCATGTGCCGACCGTGCCGCGCTTCCAAACCTTCTTCCAGCACAAGCCGCAGCGCTTCATGCAGGCCGTAGTTCATGTTGATCGGCGCGGTGTGGTGGTATGCCCGCGATTGACCCCAATAGTTGCGGACCATCGTCAGGTCGAGATACCAACTGGCGACCTTCGTCTTGCGAGCTTCAATCGCCGCGACCGCGCGCGGGCTGAACGTCACCGGGGCGAGGCCAGGCGGACAACTCAAGCACTTTTGCGTCCCGCTGTAGACGGCATCCAATCCCCAAGCATCCACTTCGAGCGGCACGCCGCCGAGCGACGTCACGCAATCGACCAGCAGCAACGCGCCGGCGTCATGCACGACCTTCGCGATCTCTTCCAGCGGCTGCCACGCTCCGGTCGAAGTCTCGGCATTCACGATGCCGAGGACTTTGGGCTGCACCTTCTTGACGACGTCCGCAATCTCGGCGGTTGAGAAGATTTCGCCGAATGGCCGTTCGATGATCGTCACCTGCGCACCGCAGCGAGCGGCGACGTCGGCCATGCGTCCGCCGAAGACTCCGTTGACGCAGACGACCATCTTGTCGCCCGGTTCGATCAGGTTCACGACGCACGCTTCCATCCCCGCGCTGCCGGTACCGCTGACGGCCAGCGTTAACTCGTTGGTCGTGCGGAAGACTTGCCGCAGCATCGCCTGCATTTCGGTCATGATTTGCAGGAAGTACGGGTCGAGATGCCCGACGGTCGGCGCGGCGAGTGCGGCCCAGACTCGCGGATGAATGTCGCTGGGACCAGGGCCCATCAAAATGCGTCGAGGTGGATTCACGGCGGCGGGAACGGGAGTCGTCATGGCGTTCGATCTTCGTTGGAGTGTGCGTGGAAAAGTCGCGCGGCATTGCAGCGAACGTGGGGCAGGTTTTCAACCTGCCGCTTGTGGCTGAGGCGTCCCGCCTCAGTTCCGGCGAGAGACGCGTCGGTCACGACTAAAATAGCGTTCCTTGGCTCGGAGGCTCAGGGATCGCGATCCCCAAATGAGTCAGCGCGGCACTCGTCACGACTCGACCGCGCGGCGTGCGTTGCACGAATCCGACACGCAGCAGGAACGGCTCGATCTCGTCTTCGAGCGTGTCGGATGGGCAGCTCATGCTGTGAGCGATCGCGGTCAGACCGGCTGGTCCGCCCGCGAAGATATTGATCAATGTCATCAAATACTTGCGGTCGAGTTCGTCCAAGCCGACGTGATCGACTTCGATCATTTCGAGTGCCAACTTGGCGACGTCGGCAGAGATGCGGCCTTTCGCCCGGCTGTCGGCGTAGTCGCGGCACCAATACAGCAAGTTGTTCGCTTTGCGCGGCGTGCCGCGACTGCGTTTGGAAATTTCAGCGGAAGCATCCGGTTCGATCTCCGTGCGCAGCTTGCGAGCATTGCGGTTCACGATCTCGGCGAGGTCGTCGTCGTCGTAAAAGTCGAGATGCAGCCGATTGACGAACCGATCTCGCAACGGAGCGGTCAGCAAGCCGCTGCGAGTCGTCGCGCCGATCACCGTGAATTTCTTCAGTGGCATGTTGATCGTGCGGGCATTCATCCCTTCGCCGAGCGCGATATCGACTCGGAAGTCTTCCATCACCGGATAGAGGAACTCCTCGACGGCTGGCGGCAGGCGATGAATCTCGTCGAGGAACAGCACCGAGCCGAAGCCCGCGTTCGTCAAATACGG
>CAZILR010001108.1:0-1950 GCA_964539995.1 uncultured Planctomyces sp. | reverse complement strand
CCACCGCAATCGGTCAGTTGATTGGTGGGTCTCGATGACTCGACCCACCCTACGTCTGAAAAACTCGCCCGCCTTGGTTCAGTCGCCGTGCAGCGTTCGGAGTCGCCCGGACGTTCGGAGCATGAGTTGCACTCGCTCGAACTCGTTGAGCCACTCTTGGACGACGTTGTCGAGCAGCGATCGCTCCGGCGAGCCGATACCTGTCGGGCAGGCGGCCCCGGCGAAGTCGGCGGTCATCTGGCGATATTTCGACAGCGTGCGGTCGCCGTACTGAGCACAGCGGAACCAGTCTTCGCTCAGGAACAGCATCGCCGGGACGCGAGCGGCTCCGCAGACGGACAGCTCGGCAGCCAACTCTGGGTTCGCGTCGCGGTCATAGAAGCGGAGGTTGATGCAGCTCGTTGCAGAAGCGAAGTGATCGAAGATCGGACACTGATTGACGCAGTCTCCGCACCACGCTCCGGCCAGCACGAGCACCGGCATCTTGCGTTTGAAACCCGCCAGCAACTGCCGCTGAGCATCGGTCAGCCGCACTTGAGCGTGCAGTCCCTCCCAGCGCTGCCGTTGCTCCGGAGTGCCGTACTTGGTCAGGAAGTTGGAATACGACAATCCGTTTTCAAAAACTTTGGCGTAATCGAGCATGAAAGACTTTCTTGCGATTCTGGGGTGAGCCGCGACAATCCCCGATCCGGTGGTCGTCGGAGGCGGACATTGTGCCGAGTCGGCTCAAAGGTGTCGAAGCTGGCGATCAGCGTGGTGGAGAAGAATTGCTCGTGGCTAAGAAGAAACCGTCTGCGTCCGCAACTGCGAAACCGTCCGCTGAGGCCGACGTGCTTGGCGATTTGGAGGTTCGCGTCGAAGAAGTGACGCAGGAGATCGGCCGATATCTGTTCGAGCATCTCCGCCGCCGCAAGGCGTCGATCTTCGAGAAACGCTGGTGGGAAGACCGCATCCTGTCATGGGCGATGGGTGACGAAGCGGTCAAAGTGCAGATGTTTCGCTTCGTCGATGTGCTGCCTCGACTGAAGACGCACGCGGCGGTCGCTCGGCATTTGCAGGAATACTTCGAGGAAGTCAGCACGCACTTGCCGGGAGCGGCTCGGCTGGTGCTCGATTGGGCCGAGCCGAACACGGTGCTCGGCCGGGCCCTCGCGGTCAACGCGCGATCGAATGCGACGCGGATGGCTCAGCGATTCATTGCCGGCTCGACGGTCGATGAAGTTTCGACCGCCGTCGGCAAGCTGCGGAAGCAGGGCTTCGCGTTCACACTCGATCTGCTGGGCGAGGCGACGATCTCGGCCGCCGAATCGGACAGCTATCAGCAGCAGTACCTCAATCTGATCGGTGGACTGGCGGAGCAGGCCAATCATTGGCCGGAGGATTGTCAGCTCGATTGCGATCACCTCGGCACGATTCCGCGAGTCAACGTGTCGCTGAAACTGTCAGCCTTGTGCAGTCACTTCCGACCGGTGGACCCGGTCGGCACGACGGAGGAAGTGCTCACGCGACTGCGGCCGATCTTGCGAGCGGCTCGTGAGCACGGAGCCTACATTCACTTCGACATGGAGCAGTACGCGTTCAAAGACCTGACGCTCGACATTTTCCAACAGGTGTTGATGGAGACCGAGTTCCGCGACTTCGCCGACGTCGGCATCGTGATCCAAGCGTATCTGCCCGACGCCGAGAGCGATCTGCAACG
The DNA here is from genome assembly GCA_964539995.1 of uncultured Planctomyces sp. Classification (GTDB taxonomy): domain Bacteria; phylum Planctomycetota; class Planctomycetia; order Planctomycetales; family Planctomycetaceae; genus SXKJ01. The sequence goes on along the minus strand of CAZILR010001108.1, from coordinate 251 downwards.
ATTGCTGAAGTGGTCGAAGAAGCGCGGCACACCAGTGACCGTGCGGCTCGTAAAGGGAGCGTACTGGGATTACGAAACGGTCTCGGCCGAACTGCGCGGCTGGCCGGTGCCGGTCTTCCAAGAGAAGTGGCAATCGGATGCGAACTTTGAAAAGCTCGCGCGGCTGCTGATGGAAAATTACCAACTGCTGCGACCCGCGCTCGCAAGTCACAACTTGCGGAGCCTCGCGAACGGCATCGCGTGGGCGAGAC
>CAZILR010001107.1:0-1955 GCA_964539995.1 uncultured Planctomyces sp. | reverse complement strand
TAGGTGAAGTACAGCACGCCGTTGACATTCTTCAGATTCGTGGTAAACGATCCAGCACTTCCCACCCGAATGTCACGCACCAGCGCCGTCCCCGCCGGAGTCCCATCGGTTTTCCAAAGCTCTTTCCCCGTGCTCCCATTGTTTGCGACAAAGAACACCGTGCCGTTGATGTTCAGCGTCCGCTCCGGATACGAAGCGGTTGCTCCCGGAGCAATGTCGATCAGGACTGCCGAATTGCTCGGCAAGCTGCGCTGTTCCAAAGACTCAGCACTCGGTTGTGATCGCCTTGTCTGACAACGCCGGCGCGCCGGCGTCCGTGACCACCACGCGGTCAGCCAATTGGTCAATGGCATGAATTCCATCCTTGGACATGTGGGGTCACGATGATCCGATCGCGACGCGACGAACGGGTGCCGAAATCAAGAAGACACAGGTGATCGTCAAGCGGGCAATCTCTGTGAATCTGTATCGGCCGCGCAAGCTCTGCCGCCGCAGGGCTAGTTACGGACAAGCAGGACCGGCAACTCTTGCCGCAGGAGGGGGCACCTAGCCCGTCCTACGTTCGTCCGCGTGCGATGCGGCCGTTGATGACGAGGGCAATCAGCAGCACGACGCCCATGACGAAGGGACGCAACAGATCGAAGTGCGTCAGCCCTTCGATCTTCACCGAGTTCAACCCGACCTTGAGCACCGTGAATGTAAGCACGCCGATGAGCGTGCGTGGCATACTCCCTTCGCCACCAAACAGGCTTGTGCCACCGAGCACCACACAGGCAACGGCCTCCAAGAGCAATTCCGTGTTCTGATCGAGGCTGACGCTCTCCAATCGGCCGGCATTCACCAGTCCACCGAGTGCGGCCGTCAGGCCACTGATCACGAGACACGCAACGACGATTCGCGGCGTGCGCACTCCGGCCAGTCGAGCGGCTTCGCGATTCCCTCCGGTCATGTAAACGTACCGGCCGAAGCGTGTGTGTTGCAGGATCACATGGCCGACCAGCATCACACCGATTGCCAGCAGCGCGCTGTACGGGATACTCAATCCGCCGAGCCAGATGCCGTCGTTGCCGAGCTTCTTCAGCACGGACGGCATGTTGAACTTCTCGCTCTTGGTCAGATACTTCGCCAAGCCCTCGCAAACAAACATCATCGCCAGCGTGATGATGAAACTCGGCAATCGTGAGGTGACGGTCAGCTCTCCGGACAGCCAAACGTCCTCCTGCGCGGTCACGAACGGAACGGCTAGAACCGCCAGCAATGACAGTTCAGCCATCTTCAATTCGCCCTGCCCTTTCGGTCCTGCGGCGAATGATTGCTCGAACAAGACTCCGCACACACAGGCCGACAGCAGAGCGATCTTGCCGACCGCCAAGTCGATCTCCGCTGTGAGCAGCACGAACGTCAGGCCGACCGAGACGATCGCCAGGACCGCTCCCTGTTCCAGCACCAAGCTGGCGGTGCCGAGGTTCAAGAAATCGCGCGGCCCGACGAGCACCGTGAAGATCGCCAAGAGCACCAGCAGGCTGACAACGGGAGCCAAATCGCCGCCGTGCCAGCGGTCTCGGAGCCACGCATTCCAGCCAGAATTCGAGGTTGTGTTCGACATCGTGGGGGGCATTCTGACGGCCAACGTGCGTCACGAGTAGCGTCGGCGAAATCGGCCAGTCGGTTCGGTTGAAGAAACTCTGCCGATTTTGCCGATCAGGACTGAGGCCGAATGGCTCGGCCGAAAGGGATATCCGCCATGACTCACGAACTCAACGTGCTGGCGTTGGTGAAAGACACCGAGCGGTACATCTTCCTGTACGACGAAGACAGCTCGGACGCCTTGCTCCAACAGCTTGGCCAGTTCGCGGCGGACAAAGACCTGAGCTTCACCTGGTACGACGCGGCCGTGCTCAGCCAAAAGGTTCGCCGGCTGAAGGAAGAGGCTGAAGCGGAAGCTCGCGAGCACT
>CAZILR010001106.1:0-1960 GCA_964539995.1 uncultured Planctomyces sp. | reverse complement strand
GGTGTCGGAGGAAGATTGGGCGGGCAGGTTTCCAACCTGCCCCACGGCGGATTCGGCGGCGGCGATCGTAAACTCTTCACCACGGCGTAGCTCTTCGGAGGCCAAGAATTTGTCGAGGTCTTCTTTGACGAAGAACCAATGCTGGTCTTTGCCGACAAAGACTCGGAAACGCGGCAGGCTCCCTTCGGGCGAGAGATGATGCGTGGTGACGTGACGCAGGTCGATGCCGCGACGCTCCATCGTTTCGAGCGGCTCGCCCAGGCGGCGAATCAGCGCGACCAGTTTGTGCAACGAATCGGCCTCGATGCGCGTGCCATCCTCCAGGACGACGACGCTTTCGTTGAGGCCGATCTCGATCAGTTCGCCCATCATCTGTTCGTTCGATTGGACGTAGCGAATTTTGCTGCGTTGCTCGACTTTGAAGAGCGGCGGTTGCGCGATGTAGATGCAGCCGTGTTCGACCAGCTTGCGGAGGTGGCGGAAGATGAACGTCAGCAGCAACGTGCGGATGTGGCTGCCATCGACGTCGGCGTCGGTCATCAGAATCAGTTTGCCGTAGCGACGCTTCTCGACGTCCTCCAGTTCGGCACCTGGCGGCACTCCGACCGCCTTGAAGATGTTCGCGATCTCCGCATTATCGAGGACTTTCGTGAGCACGGCTTTTTCGACGTTCAGAATTTTGCCGCGTAGAGGCAGGATCGCTTGCGTGTTGGAATCGCGTCCCGTGTCGGCAGAGCCACCGGCCGAGTCACCTTCGACGAGATACAGTTCGCTCAGCTTAAGGTCGCGGCTGCGGCAATCGCGCAGCTTGTCGGGCAAGCCGCCGGTCGTGAGTCCGCCTTTTTTGTTGCGAACGAGTTCGCGAGCTTTGCGAGCGGCTTCGCGAGCTTCGGCGGCGATCATGCCCTTCATCAGAATCGTTTTCGCGGTCTGCGGGTTCTCTTCGAGGAAGCGGCTGAGTCCGTCGCCGATCATCGACGAGACGGCTCCTTCGACTTCGCTATTGCCGAGTTTGACTTTCGTCTGGGCTTCGAACTGCGGATCAGGAACCAGGACCGCGACGACGGCGGTGAGCCCCTCGCGGAAGTCGTCGCCGCTGGGGGTGAAGTCTTTGAAGATGTTGTTCTTTTTGCCATAGTTGTTCAGCGCGCGGGTTAGGCCCGTCTTGAAACCGGTGAGGTGCGTGCCGCCGTCCGGGTTGTAGATGTTGTTGGCGTAGCAGCGAACGATGTCGGACGAGCTGTCGTTGTATTGCAGCGCGATCTCGATGCCGAGGATTTGTTTGACGCCGTCGGTCGTGACGTGTTCGTGCTCGCCTTTGACGTGAATCACTTCCGCGTGCAGCGGGTTGTCGGTGCGGTTGAGGAATTTGACAAACTCCAGCAGGCCGTCCTTGTAGCAGAACTCATCGGTTTGATTGGTTCGCTCGTCGAGGATGCGGATGACAACGCCGGCGTTGAGAAACGCCAACTCTTGCAGCCGCTTGTGCAACACGTCGTAGGTGAACTTGGTCTCCGGGAAGATTTGCGGATCGGGTGAGAACGTCACCTTCGTGCCGGTGGAGTCGCGTTTGCCCAACTTATGCACCTCGGGCATCACATCGCCGCGAGCGCACGCCACCGTCCAGACCTGGCCCTCGCGCCGGCCGACGACATCCACCCAGTCGCTGAGCGCATTGACGGCGGTGATACCGACGCCGTGCAGGCCACCGGTTCCGGTTTTGTAACCGCCAGCTCGATTGAATTTGCCGCCGGCATGGATCTTCGTAAACACGATTTCGAGCGCGGATTTGCCACCTTGTTCGGCCATTCGTCCGACCGGAATGCCTCGGCCATCGTCGATCACGGTGACACTGCCATCAGCATTGATCTTCACCGAGACCGTCGTCGCGTATTTGTTGACCGCTTCGTCGATGCTGTTATCGACGACTTCATAAACCCAGTGATGCAGGCCGCGACCT
>CAZILR010001105.1:0-1961 GCA_964539995.1 uncultured Planctomyces sp. | reverse complement strand
TAGGGTGGGACAAGCTCGCTTCGAGTGCCGGCCCACCACCAGAACCCACGACAGAAGATGGTGGGCCGGCGCGGCGAAACGCCGCTGGTCCCACCCTACGGTGGTTTTCCGATAGGCGGTTAGGTCTTCTCCTCCGCGAACACTGGCTTCGAGGCATCGAGGCCAAACGTCGCGATGCCGGCGAAGACGAACGCGATCAGGCCGAGCCAGAAGAGATTGTTCCATTCGGCGACCGTCGGGTTCTCACCGAGCAAATAGTTGTAGAGCAACGGGCCGAAGGCGGCTCCGAGATTGCCCCACATGTTACCCCAGCCGAGCACCGAGCCGACGTACTTGCCGCCAGCATCTTGGGCATACGCCCAGAACGCTGACTGACCGAGATCAACCGAGAAGTAGATCAAGCAGAACGCCGCCGTGAACGCCCACGGTGAGTTGAGCGGCGATCCGACCGGCTGGCTCGCGAAGTACAGACACATGCCGTAGCCACCGGCGGCCATGAACCGCGTGATGATTGGCGGGAGGCTGCGGCTCCACTTCAACCCGATGCGCGGCAACAGCCAATCCACCCAGCGCCCGCCAAGGAAGCCGCCGACCATGCCGATCAGGTTCGGCATCATGACCAGCACACCTCGTTCGAGGATCGGGACGTTGTGCATCTCGATGAAGTACCGCGAGAGCCACGTCACCAAAAACACCCAGCCGACGTTCGTTCCAATCTGATTCGCGCAGTTGCACCATAAACTGAAGCTGGTGAAAAACGGCTTGATCGGCAGTCGCCCCGCTTTGGCCGAGGTGTCGGCCGCCGTCGCGAGTCGCCCGGCCTCAATGACCGCTCGCTCCTCCGCGTTGACTCGCGAATGCTCCTCCGGCCGATTTCGGAACACCCACCAAATCGCGATCGCGACGATCACGCCCGACAGCCCGTACACAATCATCACCGGCCGCCAGCCTCGGCCGTAGAGCTTCCGAATCTCACCGGGGAATGCGGCCTCGATCAGCAATCGATTGAAACGACGGGCTTCGTCTTTCGAAAGCTGTTCGCTGTTTTTCATACGCTGCGTGTAACCAAGTCCTTCTCGCGGTAAGTTCAATTTTGAGAACGCGGTCTCGTTGAAGAGATCGTTCCGGTCCAACATCACATTGAGTTTTTGCAATGTCGATAACGACGGCTGACTGAGTTGATTGATGGAAACGACGTGCTTGACGGCATCGCTCCGCTTTTCCGTGGAGTCGTCCGGAGGAGAGAGTTTTGCTTCGAGCTTTTTCACGTTCAGCAGATCGGCTTCGGTGAATTCAACCGGCGTTCCGACCGGCACAAAGACAACCATCAGAAACGCCGTCAGGACGGGAGCCATCGCGCCGCCCATGCGGCCGCCGAGGCCGACCCACGCGCTGGCGGTGGCTCGTTTCGAGAGGGGCACCCAGCGGCTGATGACTCCGCCGGCCGTCGGGTACGCTCCGGCTTGGGTGATCCCGCACATCAGCCGCGCGACGAGCAGCATCGCGAAGCCGGCGACCAAGCCCATCTGAGCCGTGAACAGCGACCACGCCACGACGTAGATCGACAGCATGATCCGCGCGCCGAAGCGGTCGCTCAGCCAGCCCGACGGGACTTGGGCTAAGGCGTAAAACAGAAAAAAGAACGGGCCGAGCAGCAGGCTCATCTGCGTCTGCGATAGGCCGAGGTCTTCCTTGATGTAGTCGCCGGCGAACGAAACGCAAAAGCGGTCCAGGTACAGCAGCACCGACATCAGCGTCAGCAGCAAGACGATTAAGTGCCGGACGCCACTTGGACGGGACGCTGCTTCAGACATGGCCGCTCCTTGGCGGCCAGGAATCTGGGGGCCGCGAGGCGGACACCCTAGAAATAAAAAACGCTGTGAGCAACGACGAGTCACTCACAGCGTTTTCGGGTTCGCCGAAGTTTGCAGTTGCGGGCCAACGCCTGCCACCACGGCGAG
>CAZILR010001104.1:0-1963 GCA_964539995.1 uncultured Planctomyces sp. | reverse complement strand
GGAGAAGCGTAACGTGGGGCAGGTTTCCAACCTGCCCGTCCAGCCAGGACAGGTTGAAAACCTGCCCCACGCGCCCCGCAATCTCACGCCGGCGATGGAGCGCTACCTCGAAGTGAAGCGGCAGAATCCCGGCTCGATCCTGCTGTTTCGGATGGGTGACTTCTACGAGTTGTTCTTCGAGGATGCGGCCGTCTCGTCGAAAGTCTTGGGACTGACGCTGACCAGTCGTGACAAAGGCTCGCCGAATCCGATCCCGATGGCGGGGTTCCCGTATCACGCCCTCGAAGGCTACCTGCGAAAGTTGATCGTCGCTGGACATCGCGTCGCCGTCTGCGAGCAGATGGAAGACCCGAAGCTCGCCAAGGGCATGGTCAAGCGCGAGGTCACGCAAGTCGTCACCCCCGGCACGTTGACCGACGAAGCGTTGCTCGACCCGCGCGAATCGAACTTCCTCGCCAGCGTTTGGCCGAGCCGAGCCGGTTCGGTCGGTCTCGCGTGGCTAGAGGTTTCGACCGGTCGATTCCTCACGACCGATTTGGAGCCAGCTCAACTCGCGGACGAACTGGCCCGCATCCGACCGAGCGAGTGCGTCTATCCCGAACATCTCGCGAACGATGAGCGGCTGCGACCGCTGTTCGCACGCAGCGGCTTGCTCGCGACACCGCGTGCTCCGTGGTGCTGGGCGGAAGAGGCGTGTCGATCGGCGCTCCTGAAACACTTCGGCACGTCAACACTCGAAGGCTTCGACATCGACGGCAATTCGGCGGGCGTGACGGCAGCCGGAGCGTTGCTCGAATACGTCCAAGAGATGCAGAAGTCGTCGCTCGCTCACATCAGCCGGCTGGAACCGTATCGCCGAGGCACGTCGCTGATCATCGACGAAGCGACGCGAGCCAGCCTCGAATTGACTCGCACGATCCGCGAAGGGAAGCGAGACAACAGCCTGCTGTCGGTCCTCGACGAAACCGTCTCACCGATGGGCGCGCGGCTGCTGGCCGAATGGCTCTCGAATCCGCTGACCGACATCGCTGCGATCAACCGCCGGTTGGATGCGGTCGAGGAGCTGACTCACGACACGATGTTCTGCCGCGACCTGCGCGAAATCCTCGCCGAAACCTACGACCTGCAACGCTTAACCGCGAAGGTCGCCACCGGCCGGGCCAGTCCGAGAGATCTCGGCAGCTTGACCCGCTCGCTCGCGCTGTTGCCGAAGCTCAAAGCCAAACTCGCCGGGCGGCAGAGCATGCTGCTGCAACTGCTCGAAGCGGACCTTGACCTCAACGCGGAAATCCGCTCCGTCATCGACGCCACGCTGGTCGACGAACCGCCGCTGCTGACCACCGACGGCGGGGTGATCCGTCCCGGCTTCAACGCAACGCTCGACGAACTGCGCGATCTCGCTCGCGGCGGCAAGGAGTGGATCGCCCGCTATCAGGCGAAGGAGTCCGAACGGCTCGGACTGCCGAATTTGAAAGTCGGGTTCAACAAAGTCTTCGGCTACTACCTGGAAGTCACCGCCGCTCAGGCGGCGAAGATTCCACCCGAATACATCCGCAAGCAAACGCTCAAAAACCAAGAGCGTTTCATCACGCCAGAATTGAAAGAGTACGAAGACAAAGTCCTGCGAGCCGAAGAGCGGGCGATCTCGCTGGAACAAGAACTCTTCGCCGCTCTGCGCGAACGAGTCGCCGCCGCCACTGCACGACTCAAGCAAACCGCCGACGTGCTCTCTGAAGTCGATGTCCTCGCCGCGCTGGCAACTCTCGCCGTCAAACAAGGCTATTGCCGACCGGAACTGACCGAAGACCCGATCCTCGACATCCGCGAAGGTCGGCACCCGGTCCTCGACAAGCTGATGCCGAGCGGCTCGTTCGTCCCGAACGACGTGCGACTGGGATGCAAACCCGTAGGGTGGGTCGATTCATCGAGACCCACCACTTCCAACTCGACACCTTCTGAAACC
>CAZILR010001103.1:0-1971 GCA_964539995.1 uncultured Planctomyces sp. | reverse complement strand
TCCGGATCAAAGCCTTTCCAGACGTCTCCGAACGCACCGTGCCCAAGCGACTTATCCAAGCGATAGCGTCCGACATAATCGCCAGGCAACCAGTTGGGCAATTCCGACACCCGTGGACGGGCCCCAGGAACGACATCAACCGTTGAATCCATCGTTTGATCGTCAGAGCCATACTGAGGCTTAACAAGCAACGAGTTGAAGACCGACTCAATTTCCTGTTTCAGGTTAGGAAATCGCGCGATGTAATCTTCGGCTCGCACCGCTCGTCCGGAACGCTGACGGAAGCTGAGTTCCGCACCTAATAACTCGACAAACAACACCGGTTGCTCAGGAGGCGGAACTTTGGTCAGCCAAGTTTCAATCGAGGCTCCAGCATCGGTGAGGAGTTGCGACTCAAAGGCTGCTCGCAACTGTTTGACTGCAGACGCTTCCGCGCTTCCCAACTCCGGAGCTTGCGGTGACTTTAGAGCCATGGCACGCCTTCCTCGTTGTGGGGACTGAGGACGGAACCAAACTGAAATTTTCAATGGGTGAGCTCATCAACTGCGGTCTTACTGTTCGTTGCAATGCCGCAGTGAGCGTGAGTTCGCGGAACAAAGTAGCGTCCGTGATGCAATCCAGCAAACAGTTTCTGGCGAAAAATCGCATCATTCCGCACGCTGAAACCGCAGGACTGGCCTCACAATCTCTGTCTGCGGTGACGTCTCACAGGAACAGCACTCACTTACCATGACGAGCGAGGCCGCTCCCTGTAATCTGGCCCCATGATGCCGTTTGAGCCACAAGTTCCCGTCCCGAAGATCCCCACACTCGTCATCCTTTTTTCGGGAGCGTATTTACTTCCCGCGATTGGAGCCGCAGTCTGGACGCGTAACGGCGAGTTTGTGTTTTACTGTGCCGTCATGCTGATCCAGGCGGTGCTGGTGTTCGTGACGCATCGGCGGTGCGGATTCAGTCAGCCCGTGCTGTGGGGCTTGAGTCTGTGGGGACTGGCCCACATGGTCGGCGGGCTTGTTCCGGTTCCGGAGTCGTGGCCCACGAATGGTCCGATCCGAGTGGTTTACAGTTGGTGGATCATTCCGAATCGGCTGAAGTACGATCAGGTCGTTCACGCCTTCGGCTTTTACGTCATGACGTGCGTCTGTTGGCAAGGACTGACCGCCATCGTTCGCGACCTTCGTCCTGCTCGTCACTGGCAACCGACCTTCGGAGCCTTACTGCTCTGCATCGCAGCCTCCACGGGATTTGGAGCACTCAACGAAGTCATCGAGTTCGCTGCCACTTTGTTGGTTCCGAAAACCAACGTGGGGGGCTATGTGAACACCGGCTGGGACTTGGTCTCCAATCTCGTCGGAGCGATCGCTGCGGCGTTTTGGATACGACGAACCGGGAAGCAGCCCGCTGCCGATCAATAACCCTCCATCACTTGAAGGACTTCAATGCCGACTCGCATCGTTGATTTCACGTCGCACGATATTCGCTTTCCGACATCACGCAGCCTCGACGGTTCGGACGCGATGAATCCTGACCCGGATTACTCGGCCGCTTATGTGGTGCTGAAAACCGACCATCCCGATGGCCTCGAAGGTCACGGCATGACGTTCACCATTGGTCGCGGCAATGATCTGTGCGTGCAGGCGATCGAGGCGATGCGGCATCTGATCGTGGGTCACACGCTCGAAGAGTTTACCGCTGACATGGGCCGCTTCTGGCGGCATGTCACCAGTGACAGCCAACTGCGATGGGTCGGGCCGGAGAAGGGCGTCATTCATCTCGCAACGGCGGCGGTCGTCAATGCGGTCTGGGATTTGTGGGCCAAGGTCGCTGGCAAGCCGCTTTGGCAATTGCTGAGCGACATGACTCCGGAAGAACTCGTGCGTTGCATCGACTTCCGATACATCACCGACGCGCTCACTCCGAGCGAGGCGATTGAATTGCTACGGAAACTTGATCCGACGAAGGCCGCTCGCA
>CAZILR010001102.1:0-1972 GCA_964539995.1 uncultured Planctomyces sp. | reverse complement strand
ACCATGTGCCCGGCATCGTTCCAAGCCCACAGCGGAGAAGACGCCAAGCTGATGGCGACCATCGCCGCCACAAACAGAATCCCGACTCTGCAAACCGATCGGCTCGACATGACAACCCCCAACGTAGCTGCCTCGCTCCCGCGAGGCAGAGCTACCGCTAGAAATCCACCATCAATGGTGCCAAGCTGAAATTGCTCTGCCTCGCGGGAGCGCGGCAGCCACGTTCGCGAAATCCTCGCGCGGCAACCGCGCCACGCGATGAGCAGGACTCTATAGTTCTCGCCACCCTGGACCAAGGAAGACTCATGTCCAACCAGTATCCGTTTTTTGAAGCGTCCGGCTCGCCGCGAGAGCTTGGACAACAACACGGTGAACAAGCCGCGAATCGCATCGCTGGCTATTTGGAGTTTTTGGCCGCGTCGCTGAAGTTGTCGCGTCGTCAACTCCGTTCGCGAGCGCTGCGCTTTCAACCACTGTTCCTGAAGCTTTGCCCGGACTTGCTGGAGGAAGCCGCCGGTCTCGCTGAAGGAGCGAAGCTTGAATTGGCGGACGCCTTGGTCGCCCAGATGCGAGGCGAGCTTGCTCAAGTGGGCGATGGTGGCTGCACGACCTTCGCCATCGGCCCACGCGGGACAGCAACCGGCTCCACGTTCGTTGGACAGACGAGCGACAACCCGCCGGAATTGGAGTCGTTCGGTTATGTGCTGAAGTTGCGGCCGTCCGACAAGCCCGCCGTGTTGATGTGGACGTTCGGCGGAATGCTGGGCTATCACGGCATCAATGAGCACGGCGTGTCACACTTCGCCAACGCACTCGGAGGCGGTCCGGCCTGGACGTTCGCGCTGTCGCATTACCCGCTCAAGCGACTGATCCTCGAACAGCGTTCGCTGCGCGACGTGTTGCGATTGATGCGCGAGTTCCCGGTTTGCTCGAACGGCAACTACATGCTGGCAGACGGCAGCGGAGCAATCCTCGACGTGGAACTGACCAGCGACGGGCCGTTCGTGCCGGAGTTGCAGGATCGCTTTTTGGTTCACTCGAATCACTACCTCTGCTCCGAACACGCTTGCGACGCCAACTTTCGCCTCAGCTTGTCCGATTCGTTTCCACGACTGGATCGGATGCGGGCGCTGATCGACGAAAGGTTCGGCTCAATCAAGCTGGCGGATGTGCAACGCTTCCTCGCCGATCACGACGGGCATCCGGTGAGCATCTGTCGGCACTCGCACGCCGGGCCGGAGGGACCGATGCTTGGCCCGTCCGGCAAGACCGTCGCGGTACTGATCGCCGAACCGGAACAGCGCCGAATGCACGTTGCCCTCGGCAACTCCTGCGAGAATCCGTTTGTGACGTATTCGGTGTGAACGCGAAGGGGTCGGGAGTTTTTTTCATGCCGCAGCCAACGACTCAACCTGTCGTCACCGAAATCGGCGGCATGAAAAAGACTCTCGCCCCCGTCCCTCACGCACCTCGTTGGGCGATCATTGCGATCACGTTGCTGCTCGCCGGACAAGCGTTCGTGATGACGCTGACAGCCGCGCGGCTGACGCTGACGCACGATGAATACTGGCACATCCCAGTCGGCTTGCTGAACTGGAAAACCGGCCGCTTCGATTTCGAGCCGAGCAACCCGCCGCTGTTACGAATGTGGGCGACATGGCCGCTACTGCTGACGTCCGCCGAGTCGCCTCGCACGGAGCCAACGACCGACTTGAATCGCTTCGGCGACGAGTTCTTGGCGGCGAACGATTCCAACATCGATCATTACGTCGTGATTGCTCGGCTGCCGATCATCCTGTTGACGGTCGCGGCCGGAGCGTTACTCGCGCGGTGGGCGTGGGAGTGGCACGGGCCTTGGGCCGCATGTCTCGTGACGTCAATGTGGGCAGGCGATCCGACGGCGCTCGCACACGGGTCGCTCGTGACCACCGATGCCGGAGACCTGGCGGCCCTCGATGGAGTCGGCCACGAC
>CAZILR010001101.1:0-1975 GCA_964539995.1 uncultured Planctomyces sp. | reverse complement strand
GCCGAACCGGCCGTCAGCGCGCCAGCAACTCCGCCAAAGGGGACTCGCAAGGGGAAGCTCACCACCATCGCTGCGACCGAAGCCGCCACTCAGGCCGAAGCTCTCACCACGGAACTGCGTTTCGAAAAAGGTCTGGTCGAAGCGTTCGCCAAGTCGAGCCAAGGCTATTCGCTCGACCGGCTGGTCACGGACCCCGACCTCAATCGCGAGTTCGTGGGTCACTGCCGTCGGCTCGGCTTGCCCGGCGACGCACGGCTCTGGAATTGGAAGCTCTTCAACTACCGAAAAGCCGGCAAGCTATCGAGCGTCCCGACCACTCAGCGCACGCAAATCACCTGGCAGGATTGCGACCAATTCCTGTTCGCCAGCGAGATCGCACTCGCCAAGATGATGGCCGACGGCAGCGAGAGCATTGACGCGATCCTCTGCGATCCCGAACAGGCCGCTCAGTTCGACAAGATCGCCAAGTCGTTCTGCCCCGGATGGACTCCGTTCCAATATCGCTGGGGCGCATTGATGCTCCGCAAAGAATCCAAGTCCGCCCGCGCGCGAGCCGACGTGCTCCGCAGCATCGCACCGGCGAAGCTCTCCTCGGCCAAGCCGCTCGCGTCTGCCAAATGGGGCGACTATCCCGACGAGGCCGGTCTGTACCTCGTCCTCGGTGCGAAGGACCGTGACAAGCTCTACGTCGGCGGATCGCTCAACCTGCGACAACGCCTGCAACACCAATTCAGCAGCCAACCGCTCCGCACCTGGAAACGCGAATCGGCCGACCTGCGTGTCCGCTTCTTCACAGCAGAACCGAACACACCGGAGTTGCTGGCGTACCAGTGCTTGCTCATCCGCGAGCACAAGCCGAAGCTCAACGTGCGAGACATCGCCGTCTGAGCGGCCAGATTCTTGTACCACCAGCCTGACGATCAGCAGGAAGTAATCGTGCGCAAGACTCAGATCGGAAAGCTGAAGCCGCGATTCTCGTTCATTCTGAACTCGCACTCCGATGTGCGTGTTAGCCGATGTCCGATGTGCGAGAAGTTGACCCATCCTCGCAAATTTGCCTTCCTCGTTCATGTAGAGGAATGGGGGCCGATGGTGCAGGGAAAGACGGCCAAGTTCTGTTCCGCCTGCGAACTCATCGTCGTCCATCAAGACGAGCTAGAAGCAGAACTCGTCCATTCATTTGAGAAACTCGACCCCGAACTGATCGGCAATCCGTATCTGGTGCTTGGAACCGTGGAGACGAAGACCTGGAAACGCGGCTTGAAGGGTGATCCTGGCACGCTTGAAGAGATCCTCCAACAGACGGCTGACTTTGACCGTGTCCTAACGCTACAAGTCGATCCGGGTGGCTGGAGGCCAGCCGCCTCCACATCATCTCGCCCTGACTGACACGCAACATGCCTGAATTTCAACTCGTCGCGCCGTTTGAACCTGCTGGTGATCAACCGAAGGCGATTGATGCGCTGACGCGCGGCATCGAAGAGGGGAAGCGGAATCAGGTGCTGCTGGGCGTCACCGGCTCCGGCAAGACCTTCACGATGGCGAATGTCATCGCGCGGCTGAATCGGCCGACGCTCATTCTGTCGCACAACAAAACACTCGCCGCGCAGCTTTACGGCGAGTTCAAAGAGTTCTTCCCGCACAACGCCGTGTCGTACTTCGTCAGTTACTACGACTACTACCAGCCGGAGGCGTACATTCCGGCTCGCGACATCTACATCGAGAAGGACTCGTCGATCAACGACGACATCGACCGGCTGCGGCTCGCGGCGACGTCGGCGCTCATCAGCCGGCGAGATGTGATTGTCGTCGCCAGCGTGTCGTGCATTTATGGTCTCGGCTCGCCCCGCGATTACCTGGAGATGATGATCACGCTGCGCCCCGGCGACACCGTCGATCGCGACGAATTACTGCTGAGGCTGATCGACATTCAGTACATAAGCAACTAATTCGAGCCGTCTATCGTCATGTTTCG
>CAZILR010001100.1:0-1980 GCA_964539995.1 uncultured Planctomyces sp. | reverse complement strand
GGCACTGGCTTGAGAGTCCACACCTGCTCTGAGAGAGTACCCGCCCCATCTTGGTTTGGCGCAACTCCCTGAGACGGACAATCATGGCGAACAATCTGGACGAATCGTTGGCTCAAATCGCGGCTGCCGTGCAGAGCGGCCAACTCTCGAAGGCGGCGGCAGAAAACTTGCGGACGTGGCTGACTCAGCCGCAATACGCGGCATACTTGCCGAGGCTCTCACAACTGATCGCTGGTGGCGAGTGGTCGGTCTTGCAAGATTCCTTTTGGGAACGCATCCCATTTGGTACTGCCGGCCGACGCGGGCCGATGGGAGAACTCGGCACGGCGACGATGAACGAGCGGACGATTGCCGAATCGGCTCACGGCGTCGCAGTTCACGTCAAACAATCGCTGCCGGCCGAGTGGCATCGCGCCGTCATCGGGCACGACACTCGGAATCGCTCACAGGAATTCGCTCGCATCACGGCCTGCGTCTTTGCGGCGCACGGGATCAAGACGTTTTTGTTTCCCTCGCATCGTTCGACGCCAGAGTTGTCGTATGCGGTGCGTGAATTGAAGTGCGGGACCGGTGTGATGATCACGGCCTCGCACAATCCCCCCGCCGACAATGGCTTCAAGGTCTACGCGAAGACTGGCGGGCAGGTGCTCGATGACGATGCGGAGAGGATCACCGCTGCCGTGAACTCGGCGACGCACATCCCGACGGTCGATTATCTGACGGCGCTCGGCGACGGACGTATCGAACTGGTTGGCGAGGAAATCGACGGCCCGTTCATTCGCGCGGTCGTGAGTTCTTCGCTGTCGAACAAACGAGACGTCGTCGCGCTCTTCAGCCCGTGTCACGGTGTGGGCGAGACATCCGTGTTTCACGCGGCGCTCGAAGCCGGATTCACGCGGGTCAAAATTCATCCGTCGCAGCGATTGCCCGATGGAAATTTCCCGTTTGCCCCCGATCGCTTCCCGAATCCCGAACGGAAAGTCGTGCTCGAAGCGCTCGTCCCGGCCGCGAAGGAGATCAATGCCGATCTGATCCTCGCGTCCGATCCTGACGCCGACCGCGTCGGACTGTCCGCGCGAGCAGCGGACGGTAGCTACACGATCATCAACGGCAACCGCACGGGGATGCTGTTGGCCGATTACATCCTGCGGCAACGCCGCGCGGCGGGTTCGTTGTCGCCAAAACATTTCGTGGCCACGACGCTCGTCAGCTCGCCGATGATCGAGCCGATCGCTCGTGCGAACGGCGTCCGCTGCATTCGCGATCTGCTGACTGGGTTCAAGTACATCGCCGAAGTCATGGACCGCGAAGGGCCGGAACTGTTTGCCTTCGGTTTCGAGGAGTCGATCGGCTTTTTGGCCGGGACTTACGCTCGCGACAAAGACGCGACGATCGCCGCGCTGTATTTGCTCGAATTGGCAGCCGAACTCAAGGCATCGGGAAAAACGCTGCTCGGCCGGCTTGATGAGTTGTTCGTCGAGCATGGCTACTTCTGCGATGGCCAACTCGCGAAGACCTGCACCGGCGAAAGCGGGCGAGCGCAGATTCAGAAGATCAGCGCGACACTCCGTTCGTCGCCTCCCGCCAACCTCGGCCCGGCGCGGCTGGTTCGGGTCGAGGACTACAAGCAACATGAAGTCCGCTCGCTGCCGGACAATCGCGTGATCAGCCGCATTGAGCAACCGACCGGCGACGTGTTGATCTTCGACGGCGTGGTTGAGTTGCCAGGAGCAACGACGGGAGTCCGCTTTGCGGCTCGGCCGTCGGGGACGGAGCCGAAGATCAAGTTTTACATGTTCGCTCATCCGGCTGAGGGGAGCCGCGACCAACTTCCGTTGCCCGAATTGAAAAAGGCTCGCGAAGAGGTTCTCATGTCCGTCCAGAACGCTCTGTCGCAGTGGATCGACGCGACGGTCGCGTGAAAATGAAGAGGATCAGGTTCACGCAGAGGCGCGAAGGCGCCGAGGGTTGGGCACGGAG
>CAZILR010001099.1:0-1983 GCA_964539995.1 uncultured Planctomyces sp. | reverse complement strand
GGTGGGATGTGGCCGGCGCTCGTGACGCCGTTTGGTGCGAATGGCAAGCCGGCACTTGATGTCGTCGAGCAGCTTGTCGATCTGTTTGCGAAGCAAGGGATGGACGGCCTCTACGTCACCGGCTCGACGGGACAGTGGCCGTTGCTGACGGTCGAGGAGCGGCAGGCGATTGTCGAACGCTGCGTGAAGGCGAGTGCCGGGCGCATCCCGATCATGGCGCATGTCGGAGCGGTCGCGACCGACGATGCGGTGACACTAGCGAAACATGCGAAACAGGTCGGGGCCGATGCGGTTTCGACGGTGGCTCCGATTTACTACGCGCACTCTTCGGACGTGGTCTTTGAGCATTATCGCCGCGTTGGAGCCGCTTCGGACTTACCGCTGTTTGTTTATCACATCGACCAAGCTCAAAAAATCGCCGTTGGGCCGAAGGAATACACCGAGCGAATCCTCGCGCTGCCGAACATTGCCGGCATGAAGATCACCGCCGGCGATTTGTATTTGTTCGGCCTGATTCATTCGCACGCGGGGGACCGGCTGCAACTTTTCAGTGGCGCGGACGAAGTCATGTGTCACGCAGTGCTGTGCGGTTCGATCGGCGCGATCGGGACGTTCTACAACCTCTTCGGCCCGGCGTGTCGCCGTGCTCGCGAAGCGATGGTCGCCGGACAGGTCGAGAAGGCCCGTTCGTTCATGCTCAAATTCCAGCAGGTGATCGCGCGCGTCATCGCGTCCGGTTCGATGTGGTCGTTCTTCCGAGCGGCCATGCAACACAAATACGGTCTCGACATCGGAGCACCCCGCGCCCCGTTGGGCATCATGGACAAGCCGTGGTCGCAAGCCGATGTTGCTGAGTTGGTGGCGTCGGTGGAGGAAGCGATTTAGCCTTGGAGTGCGGTGGCTCGACACCGCCCTCGATTCAATAGGAATAAAAATCCCGATCACCCAAAGTCGTCCATATCCAGGCGGCTTTCGTCATGGAGTTTTCTGGGACTTCGATCGTCGATCTTTCAAATGAATGGAGGGCGGTGTCGAGCCACCGCACTCCAAGGGAAGTCATGTCCGAACCACTCGTTTACCTGAACGGTCAATTGATCCCCGCATCGCAGGCGAGTTTGAAAATCTACGATGCAGGCGTCGTGCTCGGTGCGACCGTCACCGAGATGACTCGGACATTTCGGCATCAGCCGTTTCGGCTGGAGGATCATGTCGCGCGGCTGTTTCGATCGCTGAAGTATGTGCGGCTCGACATCGGCATGACTCAAGAACAACTCGTCGCCGCGTCGCGCGAGTTGCTGGTGAACAACACCAAGCTCATCGCCGCCGATGATGAACTCGGACTGATTCACTTTGTCACGGCGGGCGAGTACGGCTCGTATGTGGCCGTGCCGGGAACGCCTGTGCGGACGGGACCGACAATTTGCGCGCACACGTTTCCGCTGCCGTTCGCTCTGTGGGCCGAGCGGGTGAAGAGCGGTGCTCACGTCGTCACGCCGAGCATTCGGCATGTCCCACCGCAGTGCTACGACCCGAAGATGAAGTATCGCAGCCGCATGCACTATTTCCTGGCGGATCAAGAGGCCCGACTGGCCGATCCGCAGGCGCTCGCGCTGTTGCTGGATCTCGACGGCAACGTGACCGAAACCAGCGGTGCGAACTTTCTGATCGTCGAGAACGGCACGATCGTCTCGCCGACGCTGCGCAACACGTTGCCTGGGATCAGCCGAGCCACCGTCATCGAACTGGCGGAGAAGCTCGGCATCCCGTTCGTCGAACGGGACATTCAAGTCCATTCGGTGATGAACGCCGACGAGGCGTTTCTGGCGAGTACGCCGTATTGCCTATGCCCGGTGACGAAAATCAACGGCGTAACGATCGGCGACGGGCAACCGGGAGCTGTTTATCGACGGTTGATCGCTGCATGGAGTGAACTGGTTCGGTTGGATGTTGCGGGGCAGTTCACGGCACGGCAGTGAGCCGTAG
>CAZILR010001098.1:0-1983 GCA_964539995.1 uncultured Planctomyces sp. | reverse complement strand
AGCAACCGCGTCGGCGACCTGCTGAAGCTGATCATCAAGAAGGGGCTGTAGAAAAACCTCGGAATCCGGGTAGCATGAATGCCGTGACGGAGCGCCGCTTCGTCACGGCTTCCTTTTTTGGCAGCGACACAAGGCCAACAAGCATGACCGCAATCCCGAAGGTTCGACTGACGGCCGCCGAATACCTCGCCATTGAGCGTAAGGCTGAGACTCGCAGTGAGTTTTTCGCTGGTGAAGTGTTTGCGATGTCAGGAGCCAGCCGCGAACACAATCTCATTTCGTTGAACCTTGGTGGAGAACTCAGACAACATCTCAAAGATCGCCCGTGCGAAGTCTATTCCACCGACATGCGAGTCCGCGTTCCGACCGGCCTTTACACCTACCCCGATGTGGTCGTGACTTGTGGCAATCCTCAGTTTGAGGACGATCAGGTTGACATTTTGCTGAATCCCATTGTGCTGATCGAAGTCCTGTCCGAATCGACCGCCGACTACGATCGCGGGACGAAGTTCAAGCACTATCGCCAGATTCCATCACTTCGTGAATACGTCCTGGTCGATCAATCGGCCCCTCAGATCGAGCAATTCGCGTTAGGTGAGGATGGTGCCTGGAAGCTCACCGAGACTAAAGGGTTGGAGGCCGTGCTGAGTCTCGATTCCATCGGCTGCCGAGTCCCGCTGTGCGAGATTTACCGCAAGGTGACATTCCCCAACGACGCGCAAAACGCGACGGCTTAAAGCACTCGCTCCCAATGCGATTTCGAGAATCAACCTTCTCGACAACTCGGACCGGAAAACCCTGGACCTGATCGCGCCGTCGCTCCCAGAGTTTCTGGAGGTGCCGTACTACGATCATTCGCAAATCGCGCCATAGACCGTTTGAACTCGCGCAGCCAGTCGCTCTCGGCAGACAGCCGAATTCTCCGCTTCGGCGAACACCGTGCAGATCGGCCAGCCAGCGGCGATGCGACTTCCCAGAGCAGGAATGTCGGCGATGAGCGGGGATTCGGGAGTGTGTTCGGCTGACTCGAACGTCATTTCGAAATTCGGAACGGTCAAGTCGCTGGCCGCGAAGAGGATTTGTTTTCCGACGATGCAATTCGAGGCGATCCGCTCCCTGACGGTCGCGGTACCGTTGCTGAAAGCCGAGGTGTGTTCGGCGAGCAAAGCAAGGCCGAGTGCTCGTTCGAGGATTTCGACGGAGGCGGTGTAACGCGGGTTGAGTTCGACGAGCCACGGGATGTCGTCAGCCAGCACGAAGTCGATGCCGAACAGGCCGCGCAGTTGCGCTTCGCGAGTCAGCGTGTTGCCGAGCTGTTGCAGCAGCTCGCGAGTTCGGTCGCTCACAGCGATCGGGCCGATCGAGCCGGCGTAGCCGAACTCAGTCGGAGCGCCGAACTCGGTGCCGATCAATTGTTCGCAGACGCCGATCAACTCGGCTTCTTTCGGCGATGCGATGAACAGCGCGGACATCGGAGTACCCGCCCGATGCTCTTGGAGGTAGAAGCGTTCGTTGGTCGGCAACGGCTGCCCAGACCAGTAAGCGATGCGAAATCCTCCGCCGCTACGCATCGGCTTGAGCAACCACGAGTCCCCAGTAGCTTGGCCGCCCTCGGCCGAGCTACGAATGTTGCGAACTTGCAGCGCCGGCAAGTCGTTGGTTCGCAACGTGCGCTCCAACCAAAGCGGATCGCGGACGAGCTTCAAAACGTCTGGCGGATGTCCCGCCAGCGTGTGCCGTTCGCTCACGGCAGCGATGAACTTCGGATCGTTCTCCAGCGAGCCGGTGTAAATCCACGGCAGCGGCGGCAGCGAGAGAATCGCGTCGAGCGTGCAACGCAGGTCATCGTTGACGGCGACGACGGTCGCGATCTTCCGCAAATCTTCATCGCCAAAACGATCGACGCACACGGGACGCAAGCCGGCTCGGACGGCACTGGCGGCGGCAGCGCGAGCGCTGGCTCCAACGATCAGCAGTCGTGAG
>CAZILR010001097.1:0-1986 GCA_964539995.1 uncultured Planctomyces sp. | reverse complement strand
GTGGATGCGGTTGCCTCGATGCTGTACCTCGATTACTCGCGGCAGCAAGGGGAGTGGATTCCGAACGTCTTCGGCGGGCGAGAAAATCTCGAAGCGATCCAGTTCCTCAAGGACATGAACACGATTCTGCACGGCGAGTTCCCCGGCATCCTGACGATCGCCGAGGAATCGACCGCGTGGGGTGGAGTCAGCCGGCCGGTCTACACTGGCGGCCTGGGCTTCAGCATGAAGTGGGACATGGGCTGGATGAACGACACGCTGAAGTACATGCACCACGAGCCGATCCATCGGGCGCATCACCACGGCGAACTGTCGTTCCGCATGGTCTACGCTTTCACCGAGAATTTCGTGCTGCCGCTGTCGCACGACGAGGTTGTCCACGGCAAGAAATCGTTGCTGTCACAGATGCCTGGCGACTATTGGCAGAAGTTCGCGAACCTGCGGATGCTCTTCGGCTATCAGTACACGATGCCCGGCAAGAAGTTGCTGTTCATGGGGGGCGAGTTCGGCCAATGGCTCGAATGGAACCACAATACGGAACTCGATTGGGCGTTGCTCGGCCATGAGAAGCATGATGGGCTACGCCGGTTCTTGGGCGATTTGAACCGCGTCTATCGCGACGAAGCCTCGCTGCATGAAGTGGACTTTGATTCGGCAGGTTTTCGCTGGCTGCAATGCGACGATTGGCAACAAAGCGTCTACGTCTTCTCGCGTCATGCCAAGAATCCAGAGGACTTCACGGTCGTTGTGCTGAACTTCACTCCGGTGCCGCGCTACGACTATCGCGTCGGAGTTCCCGTCGCGTGTGACTACACCGAAATCCTCAATAGCGACGCGCAGATTTACGGCGGCGGGAATGTTGGCAACCAAGGTAAGGTCCGCACCGAGAAAGTCCGTTCGCACGGACATGCTCAAAGCGTGAAGCTGTCGCTGCCTCCGCTGGGGATGCTCATCCTGAAGCCGATGGCCACCAGCCCTTCCAAGACAACGCCGCCGCGCGTGTAGATTGTTTCCACGGATGCCTGCCAATTCCGAATCGGGTTCACGATCCGTCAAATCGAAGCCTCGTGCCCCGGAGATACTTCCCGACTGGATTGGCCGCTACGAAGTCGAGATCGACGACTCGCAGAAGGTGCTCAAAGTCGATCATCGCCATCTTGTGGACATCGTGCGATCGGTGCTTGCGGCCGAGAAGTGCGTGTCTGCCACGATCAGCATCGCGATCGTCGACAACAAGACGATTCACGATCTCAATGTCCGCTACTTGCAGCATGATTATCCGACGGACGTGCTGAGCTTTCTGTTGGAAGAAGAATTCGACGCAGCCTCGTTGCCAATCCCGAAGAACGCACCGCGCGGCTGCGGCAAGCGGATCGAGGGTGAGATCATCCTCAGCTCGGAGATGGCCAAACAGATGGCGGTCAAGTATCGCTGGCGGCCACTCGACGAAGTGACGCTGTACGTCGTGCATGGCTTGCTGCATCTGTGCGGCTACGACGACCTGACGCAAAAGAAGCAGGCGTCGATGCAGCAGCGGGAGCGGGAGGTGCTTGCAGATTGGGGCCTTTCGCCGCACTATGCCGAGCCTGCGTAACCGCGACTCGTGGGGCAGGTTTGCAACCTGCCCGTCAATCCACACGAGGCCAGGCAGGTTGAAAACCTGCCCCACGTTTCGGAGCCGACCATGCCCGACGATCCTCCGTTTCGACGTCAAACACAGCCGGGAGCCGCCCCCGGTACGTTCATTCCGCCTCCCGATGCCACGCCGACTCGGATCAAAGTCTTCTGCTACTCGCCGACGGAAACCCACGAAGAGGAATTGGTCGAAGTCGGCAAACTCTCTGAACTGCTGAGCCGCTGGCCGGTGACGTGGGTCAACGTGGAAGGTCTCGCTGACGTGCGGCAGTTGGAGACGCTTGCCGACTTGTTCGGCATTCATCCGCTGGCGATGGAGGACGTCGTCCACGTCCATCAACGGCCGAAGGT
>CAZILR010001096.1:0-1988 GCA_964539995.1 uncultured Planctomyces sp. | reverse complement strand
CCAGGCGCTCCGGGAAATCCCGGAGGCCGTCCGAATCAAAATCCCGAAGAGCAATTCAAACGGATGGACGCGAACGGCGATGGCAAAGTCACGCTCGAAGAAATCCCAGAACAATTCCGTGACCGCGTGCGGCCGATGTTTGAACGTGCGAAAAAAGACGTGCTGACGCTGGATGATCTGCAAGCATTCGCTCAAGCACGCGAAGGGGAACAGCGCCGCGACGGTGATCGCAAGCCAGATGGAGAGCGTCGCCCGGAAGCGAAGCCGGATGGGGACAAGCCGCGCGATGGCGAGCCTCGACGAGAAGGTGACCGGCCTCGCGATGGTGAACGCAAACCGGAAGCGGATCGGCCGCGAGACGGAGAACGCCGTCCCGAAGGTGATCGGCCGCGTGATGGTGAGCGTCGTCCAGAAGGCGAACGCCGTGACGGAGATCGCCGCCCAGAGGGACGTCCGGATGGTCGCCCTGGCGAACGACCTCCTCAGGGCAATCGTCCTCCCGAAGGTGATCGCCGTCCGGACGGCGACCGTCCGCCGCAAGGGGAAGGTCGTCGAGGCCCGATGCCTCGGTTCTTTGAATTGCTCGACAAGAACAAAGATGGCCGGCTCAGCCGCGATGAACTCGATCGTCTGAAAGAAGTCTTCAACGAATTGGATCGCAACAAAGACGGCCAGCTCGACGGAGCGGAATTGCTCGGCCCGCCACAAGGTGGACCAGACGGCCGTGGTCCACGCGACGGTGATCGCCCCCGAGAAGGAGATCGTCCTCGCGAAGGTGACCGACGCCCGGATGGAGATCGTCCGCCCGAAGGCCGAGGGCAACCGCCGCGCGACGGCGATCGTCGTCCCGATGCGCGACGCCCCGATGGAGACAAGCCGCGCGATGGCGAACCTCGCCGAGACGGTGACCGTCCTCGCGATGGTGAACGCAAACCGGAAGCGGATCGTCCGCGAGACGGAGAACGTAAGCCCGAACCGCGTCCAGAAGGTCGCCCGCCGCGTCGCGAAGAAGAGAAAGACAAGCCACGCGATAAGGCCTAGCCCCGACGGTCGGAACTGAACGATCGCAACGAAAAAATCTCCCTGATACGGCCCGGCGTTCGACGGACGATCGCCGGGCCGTCTTGTTTGTCCCCGTTGCGGCGGTATGCTCCAGTGGACCGTGACTGAGCAATGAGTTCGACCGCTTTCGGGAGCCTGCCATGCCTTCGATCACCCAGCGATGTTCGCCGCCCAGACGCGGCAGCGTGTTGCTGGTTGTGCTGGTCGTGATTGCCCTGTTGGCGCTCGGAGCGTATTCGTTCTCGGAATTGATGGTCTCTGAAAGCCACGCGACTGGTGTGTTTGGCCGTGAAGCTCAAGCTCGTGCCTGTGCGGATTCCGGGATCGAATTGGCGGCGTCGGTGCTCGGCCGGCCGACGGATGACGGGAGTTTTGAGAACGTCTTCCACGATCCGCCGCGTTACGGCGGCGTGACGCTTCGAGAAGCAAGCAGTCCACGCGGGCAAGCTCGCTTCAGCTTGATCGCTCCCAATGAAAGTGATCCGAACGGTACAACGCTCCGCTTTGGGCTGATCGACGAATCCTCCAAGCTGAACCTCAACGCGCTGGTGGCCAGCGAAAAGAAGCAGCAATCCAGCAGCACATCGACGACGGGTGCGAGCACCGCAACAAGCGGCACGACTTCAACCGGCTCGACTTCTTCAACCAGCGGCACATCGACAAGTTCGGGATCGACCACGGGCAGCACTTCCACCTCGTCCTCGAATGGCACATCGACCGGCACAGTCTCTGCCACCGATCCAGCGAGTCGGCTGTTGATGATTCCCGGCATGACCTACGAACTGGCCGACGCGATTCTCGATTTCATCGACGACGACGAAACCAGCCGCACCAACGGTTGCGAGTCCGATTACTACAACGGGTTGCAGCCATCGTACTCGTCGAAGAACAGCCCCCTGGAATCGCTCGATGAGTTGCTGTTGGTG
>CAZILR010001095.1:0-1991 GCA_964539995.1 uncultured Planctomyces sp. | reverse complement strand
TCGGGCGAGATGTCCCAATTGATCGCGTGAGACTCTGGATCGGCGAGATGACTCTCTTTCGCCGGTGGTTGCCCGTCGATGGTCTGCTTGAGCCGGTCGAGCTTGCCGCTCGCCGGGTCGTACCGTGCGATGTCGCCACCGAGGATCGGGTGATACGCTCGGCCGAGATGATCGACGACGACGAAGGCATACATGTGCTGACAGTCCATCAGGTCGCGGTACTTGTGCGTCTTCAGATCGAGCACCAAAAAGTGCGTGCTCTCGATCGGCCGCTCGTCCGAGCAGGTTGAGATGTACGCGACGCCGCGCGCTTCATCGGGCGTGACGCTGATGATTCCCTGATGCGGCACCGGGATTGGAAAGACCTCGGTCTTGCCGGTCGCCGGGTCATAGGCCATCGGATGCCCACCGGGATACGCCAGTCGCGACTCGTTGGCCGCCGGGTAGCCTTGCTTCGTGGCGAAGTAGATTTTCCCGGTGAGTGCTCCGGTGTTGTTCCGCGAATGGATCTTCGCCTGCGTGGCGAAGCCGGAGCTTTGCACGGTGATCGCCTTCTGAGCATCGACGACGACGTTCATCTTGCTGGCGGCCGGATCGAACTCGACTAGCCACGAGTTCACGCCATTCGCGTGCGTGCCGATGTAAAGCCGCTTGTTCAGCCCTTCGATGATCGCGAAGTAGCCTTCCCCTTCGGTCGCCGTGTATTTCGGGACGACGTAGGCCGTCGATTGCAGCCACTTCGGAGGTGCGTCATCAGCGGACAGGCGATTCGTTACCAACAGAATCCAGCACGCCGACAAAACGAGAACGAGTCGTCGCATTGCTTTCGCCTCCACCGCTGGAATGAGGAACTCCGGACGCACTGCACACGGCGAGGAATCATCAACGACTGACCGCCAGACCGCAAACGAAAAGCCCGGTCACAAGGACCGGGCTTCGTAGAGAACCAAGTTCAGGCGATTTACAGCCACGTCACGCTTTCGCGTACTCGAACATCGGCGTCGAGAGGTAGCGTTCGCCGGAATCGGGCAGGATGACCACGATCGTCTTGCCTTCGGATTCCGGTCGTGCGGCGACCTTGAGCGCCGCCGCCATCGCCGCGCCGCAACTGATGCCGCTGATGATGCCCTCTTCTTTCGCCAGTCGAGGAGCCAACTCCATTGCCTCTTCGTTCGAGACTTGCACGACCTCATCGACCAGCGACATGTCGAGAATGTCGGGGACGAAGCCGGCTCCGATCCCCTGAATCTTGTGAGGGCCGGGCTTGCCGCCGGAGAGGACCGGGCTGGCAGTCGGCTCGACGGCGATGGACTTCATCGCGTGGCCTTTGTGCTTCTTGATGTACCGCGAGACTCCGGTGATCGTTCCGCCGGTGCCGACTCCCGCGATGAAGATGTCGATCTTGCCGTTGGTGTCTTCCCAAATCTCCGGGCCAGTGGTCTTGAAGTGAATCTCCGGGTTGGCCGGATTCTTGAACTGTTGCGGGATGAAGTAGCCTGGCTCCTTCGAGAGTTCTTCCGCGCGAGCGATCGCGCCTTTCATGCCTTCGGCTCCCGGCGTCAGCACGAGCGTCGCGCCGAATGCCTTGAGCATCATGCGGCGTTCGAGCGACATGGTCTCCGGCATCGTGAGCGTCAGCGGATAGCCTCGCGCCGCGCAGACGTAGGCCAGCGCGATGCCGGTGTTGCCGCTGGTCGGCTCGACCACTTGCATGCCGGGCTTGAGCACCCCGCGCTTCTCGGCGTCCCAAATCATGGCTGCTCCGATACGGCACTTGACGCTGTACGCCGGGTTGCGGCCTTCGATCTTGGCCAGCACCGTTGCCTTCAGACCGCTGGTGAGGCGATTGATTTTGACCAACGGGGTACGGCCAATGGTCTCGGAATTGTCATTGAAAATCGGCATGAATCGACTCCTTCCAAACTCGGTGAAAAATGGTACGCGGGGTTACTTCCGAAACATAGCGTCGGCGGGATTGCCACGCGACAGCA
>CAZILR010001094.1:0-1994 GCA_964539995.1 uncultured Planctomyces sp. | reverse complement strand
TGTCGGTCCAGCGTCGAGCAATCTGATCGCCGGTGCTGACCTGTCCCGGAGTCAGTACCAGGAAGCCACAGATCAACGTCAAATACCAGAACAGCGAGGCATACGACGGATACCGGCCGGCGATCCCTTCGGCCGACATCGCGGCGGCTCGGTCGCCGACCACGCTGGCGTTGCGAATGAACTCCAGCGACATCATGCACGGTAACGCCATGCCGATGACCGACGCCGCCATCCAGATCGCTTGATCGCGTCGAATGTGCTGCATCCAGCCGAGCCACTTGAAACGGTTCTCGCCGTCGAGTGGAAACACTTTGCCGGTGTGTGACAGCGAGACTGTGATCCCGCCGCACGCGCTGGGAATCGCGCCGACGTGGCAGCCCATGCCCCAACCTTTGTCGCGCGCGTAGTTCGAGAACATCGTGTTCGTCAGCCCGCCCGCCCCGGCGATCGCCACGAACGCCACGACCATCGCCCAATCCAGCGGCGGCAACTTGCCATGCTCGCTGACGTAACTGAAGGCATTCACATACGCCAAGCCTTCGTGCTGCAAATGATTCGCCAGCCGCAAGCGGTGCGGTTCCGGGACTTGATCGACTTCGGAATAGATCGCGGATCGTTCGGTGCCAATCACGGTGATTCGTGACGGTTGAAACGTGTGATTGTCGATGACGTCTCCCTCAGTCGTCCACCAATCGGTGCCGGTCCCGAACTCAATCACAAATCGCTGGGATCCGGCGAATGGTTTCGTCCGGTCGAGAATCGCACTTCGGACTCGGCTCTCCGCCTCGCTGAACTTGTCGGCGTTCGCCAGATTGAATTTCGTCCGCTGGCCGCCTCGAACGACCAGTAACTCGCCGGTCACCAAATCGCCTTTCCGCTCCCATGTCCCTTTCGCATGGTATTCAGAGCCGTCAATCACTGTTCGCAGGCTGAAGTGCCGATCGACAATCAACGTGTCCGGACGCAGCGGCACGGTGCCGAATCCGACGAAGCCCGTGACGACATCCCATACGACCGGTGCGGAGACCATTGTCACCGCGATGATCGACAAGTAGCCCAGCACGACGACCAGCTTCGCCGCCATGATCTTTTCGAGCATCCGATAGACGGTGCCTCCGAAGATCAGCGGCACGAAGCACAGCAGAAAGATCGCGATGCCCAGCCCGCGCACCAGCAGGGTGTCTTCGGGTGTCGGCAACCGGCCGAGAAACGCCGCCGCCAACGGCACCGCCGCGTTTGAGGCGTTGTACGGAAAGAACGAGGCCACATCGAGCACCGCGAAAAACACGATCCACGCCATCGGTCCCGGCCACGTCCGCAGGATGCCGACGTTCATGGGCTCGCCGCAGTAGATGGCGTACCGCATAAACATCAGGTTGGCGAAGCCCTGCAACACGATGCTGATCATGGCCAGCCAGAACAGCGACGCTCCGTATTGAGCCGACACGACCGGCCCGAACAACCACTCGCCCGTGCCGATGCTCGTGCCGGCCAACACGACTCCGGGCCCGATCAATCCGAGCCACAACTTTCGCCCCGAACGGGGCGGCTCCGGCAAGTTGTCGATTTCCCAAGGAGCCAGTGCGCCAGCGGCAACGGTGGGTTGGTCGGTCATTGTGCGGTTCCGTAGGTCAGCCTTCCCAGGCTGACTCAATGAGCGGTTGACTTGGAATCGTGATCGAGTGCCGTATCGTGTCAGCCTGGAAAGGCTGACCTACATGAAAATCACAAAGCTCGAATCGTTTCTGGTGAATGGCGGGCTGCGAAACTATCTGTTCGTGCGGCTGACGACCGACACAGGGCTGACTGGACTCGGCGAGGCGACGTTGGAGTGGCAAGAGGCCACCGTGCAGACGCTGCTTCACGAATGGGTTGAGGATCGCATTCTCGGCGTCGATCCGTTTGACATCGAAAAAGTGTTTGGGGATTTGATTCGGGATCAGTATCAAGGCGGCTCGACCGTGCTGACGGCGATCAGCGGCGTCGAGATCGCC
>CAZILR010001093.1:0-1997 GCA_964539995.1 uncultured Planctomyces sp. | reverse complement strand
TTGGCATTTGGAGTTCGAGGGCACGAACGACATCGGTGAAGCGTTCGGCTTTCCTGTCGCGGAGCGACAGGGCTACATTCGCGGCAAGTTCTCACGATGTCTCTGTCACGCATCACTCACGGTTGGATCAAGGTCTGCGGCATTCGAGACGTCGCCACGGCTCAGGCCGTTGCCAATGCGGGAGCGTCAGCGATTGGTTTGAACTTCTTCTCGAAGTCGCCGCGATCGATCACGCCAGCGGACGCAGCCGCGATCGTGTCAGCTCTTGCCGAGACGGCGACTCAGCCCATCGGCCTGTTCGTCAATCACTCGCGGGAGGAGATTGAAGCGATCGCCGCTCAAACTGGTTTGACCGCGATTCAACTGCACGGTGATGAGTCGGCGAAGTTTGTGGCTGATCTTCAGCAGAGGCATCCGGATTGGACGATTCTCAAAGCGTTTCGTATCGGCGACAGCTTGCAGCCGGTTACCGAGTTCTTCGCCGAATGCGAACCACTCAACGTGCGGCTCGCGGGATGTCTGCTGGATGCTCGCGTGGATGGCTCGTTCGGCGGCACGGGGATGGTCGCTCCGTGGGAATTGATCGCTCGCGATTACGACCGAACGCATTGGCCGCCGCTGATCCTGGCCGGCGGATTGACGCCCGACAACGTGGCTGCCGCGATCAAAACCGTGCGGCCGGCCGGAGTCGATACGGCGAGCGGCGTGGAGTTGTCTCCCGGCGTGAAGGACACGACACTCATCGCTCGTTTCGTGGCCGAGGCTCAACGAGCTTTCGCGGCCATGTAGGGTGGGTCGAGCATCGAGACCCACCATTTTTGTTTCGGTATCCCTGTTTAGAGGCTGGTGGGTCTCGTGCCTCGACCCACCCTACGAGGAATTCATGGCTGACATTCATCCCTTTCGCGCGTGGCGGTACGACTTGGCTCAGGTGGGCGATCTCTCGGACGTCGTCACTCCGCCGTATGACGTCATCGACGAAAACTTTCGATCCGCGCTCTACAAAAAGCATCCGTGCAACGTCATCCGTGTGGACTTCAACCGCGAAGAGCCAGGAGACACGTCGCCCGACGACAAGTACACGAGAGCCGCCGGTTTCGTGAAGCAATGGCAGGCCGAGGGAGTCTGGCTGCGCGAGAAGGAAGACACGCTCTACGTTTATCACCAGGAGTTTGACTGGGAAGGCCGCACCTACTGCCGCAAGGGATTCGTCGGCCGCTGTCGCCTGGAAGAATTCGGCAAGGGCTGCGTTTATCCGCACGAGCAAACGCTTTCTGGCCCGAAGGCGGATCGGCTGTTGCTAACCAAAGCGACGAAGTTGAATCTGTCGCCGGTCTTTGGCCTGTATCCCGACCCGGAAACGAAGGCCCAGACGATTTTGGAGAAGGCGATCATCGGGTTGACTCCGCTGGAAGCGACCGATCATCTCGGCGTGAAGCATCGCTTCTGGCCGGTGAGCGATCGAGCCGTCATCGATCAGGTCCGCGACTCGCTCAAGTCGCAGCCGATCTTCATTGCCGACGGACATCACCGCTACGAGACCTCGTGCAATTACCGCCGCTGGTTGATCGAGCAAGGTCAGACCATCGACGAAAATCATCCGGCGAACTTTGTGCTGATGATGTTGGTCGGCATGGACGACCCCGGCCTCGCGATTCTGCCGACGCACCGGTTGTTCTCTGGCCTGCCGGAGCTGACGGCCGACGAGTTGCAATCGGCTCTGTCCGCCAACTTTGAATTCGAGGACTGCGGCACCGGAGCGGCCGGCGCGAAGGAAGCCTGGGAAATGGTCACGGCCGACGGCGGCCAAGATGTCTTCGGCTTCGGCACAATCAAAGACAACCGCTGGCTGTTTGGCCGAGTCACCGATGCGTCGCCGATGAAGACACTTGCTCCCGATCAGAGCGATGCCTGGCACGGACTCGGCGTCGCGTTGCTGCACAAGCTGGTCGTCGAGCATTGCCTGAAGCGGGCCTATCCCGACTCGAACCCGACGT
>CAZILR010001092.1:1531-1998 GCA_964539995.1 uncultured Planctomyces sp. | reverse complement strand
ACCGCCAGCGGTGACGTGTTGGCCAAGATCGAGCCAAAGAGCGGCGCGCACAACACGGTCGTCGGGCCGAGCGGCCGCGCCGCGTATCTCGCCGGTCTGAAGTCGCCTCTGTTGACGATCGCCGACACGAGCAAGCACGAGGCCGCTCGCACCTGCGGCCCGTTCGCTGCGAGCATTCGCCCCTTCACCGTCAACGGCCGCGAGACACTCTGCTTCGTGAACGTCAACGAATTGCTCGGCTTCGAGATCGGCGACCTGACGACTGGCAAAAAGCTGCATCGCGTCGAGGTCGCCGGTTTCCAGAAAGGCCCGGTCAAACGACATGGATGTCCGAGCCACGGCATCGGCCTGACTCCCGATGAGAAAGAAATCTGGGTTTGCGACGCGACCAACCAACAGATGCACGTCTTCGATGCGACGGTCATGCCGCCCAAGCAAGTCGCCAGCTTGAAAGTCCGTGATGAGCC
>CAZILR010001092.1:0-1521 GCA_964539995.1 uncultured Planctomyces sp. | reverse complement strand
CCAGGGTGGATCACCTTCAGCATCGACGGCAAGCTGGCATATCCCTCGACCGGCGACGTGTTCGATGTGACGACTCGCAAGATCATCACCAGCCTGACCGATGAAACCGGGGCCGCCGTCGCCAGCGAGAAGCTGCTCGAAATCGACTGGCGCGGCAACGAACCGGTTCGCAACGGCGATCAGTTCGGGATCGGGCGATTGAAGTAGCTTGGACGCCCTCGTCCGAGCGCTCGGACGAGGGCGTCCAAGCTACGAGCGTCGCAATCTCGACCGCGATTCCGAATGTGGTGAAGGCTTCCTCGGACTCAACCGGCCAATCCGTGCTTCGTGGCGGCGAATCTTGAGCGTGAGCGATTCGAGTTCATTGGCGATCTCGGCCGGAGTTTGCGGGCGGTCGTTGGGATTCGTGCGCAGCATGTTGGCGACCAAGTCGTCGAGGTCGGAATGTGCTTCGGCTCGCAGCGCGCTGACCGACGGCGGGACCGTCGTGATGCGGCCCATCAGCTTTTGCATCACGTTGTCGCCGGGGAACGGAACTTCGTTGGTCAGCATTTGGAACAGCGTGCAGCCCAAACTGAAGATGTCGGAGCGGATGTCGGCATGCGTCGCGCTCATCGCTTGTTCGGGAGAGATGTAATCGGGAGTCCCCAAGACCGCTCCGGCTTGAGTCACCGGGTTCAGCGAGAGCGATTCGGTGGCGATGTGCGCCAAGCCAAAGTCGAGGATGCGAGCGTGAGGCGTCGCGAAGTCCGGGTTCGGCGAGACGAAGATATTCGACGGCTTGATGTCGCGGTGAACGAGTCCCTGCTCGTAAGCGTGTTGCAGGCCCAGAGCCACTTGTCGAACCACCTCACACGACCAACTGACCGACAGCGGCGACTGCGTCCGCATCGTTTCCCACAGGTCGAGTCCGTGCAAAAACTCCATCACCAGAAAGTGGCAGCCGTCGGCAACGCCCGACTCCAGCGTCTGGACGATGTGTGGATGAGCCAGTGCCGATGCAGCTCGTACCTCTTGCAGATACCGCTTCATCCCTTTCGGATTGCCGAGCTGCGTCATCACTTTCAGCGCGACCGATTGCCGAGTCGTCTCGTGCTCGGCTCGGAAGACTAAGCCCATGCCGCCTCGGCCAATCAAGTCGAGCAGCCGGTATTTGCCGACGTGCAGTTGCTCGTGCCCTTCCTGCAACTGAGTCGCTTGCCAGCGCGTCAGCCACCGCTTTTGCACGAGCCAATTCGCCAGCTCACGCGGCGTGCTGCGAGCGTGCGAGGATCCTCGGGGGCATGACTGTAGCGGGGCGTTCTTTGGGCAGTCCTGGGGGATCGAGATCAGGCGAGTGGATCCCCGCGGTGCCCCCGATTATATGCCCCGCCCCTCCGGCCGGCCGATCCCCTCCAGCGGAGGGGCCTAATCGTATGAAATAAGGAGGTTGGCGAAGGCGCCTATGGGTGCGCCGGCCTCGATCCACAGCCGCTCGAACGCCCGGGAGCTTTCCGGCACCTTCTCCGCGTGCTTGACCAT
>CAZILR010001091.1:0-2000 GCA_964539995.1 uncultured Planctomyces sp. | reverse complement strand
TACCCCGAAGCGTCAGCGAGGGCGAGCGCTTCGAGCGGCGTTGATGGAGACGCTCTGGAGCGTGCGCCCTCGCTGACGCTTCGGGTTAGTTGAGGGCTATTTCTTGCTGCGTTGTGCGAACAGCCACTCGTACATTTCGAGGTCTTTGTAGGCTCCGTTCCAACTGTCGTGGCCGACGTTGGGATACTCGGTGTACTTCGGCTTGCCGCCAGCGGCCTTCAGAGCTTCGACGATCTCGCGCGAGTGTTCCACTTTGACGGCCTTGTCCATCGCACCGTGAAACGTCCAGGTCGGGACGTGAGCGATTGACTTGGCTTTGCTGAGATCGCAGCCTCCGCAGACCGGCACTGCGGCGGCGAATCGTTGCGGATGACGCACGATTGCATCCCACGATCCGTAGCCTCCCATCGACAGGCCCGTGACGTACTCGCGGGTGGTGTCGATCGGGAATTCTTTTTCCAAGCCATCCAGGCACTGCATCATCAGCAGGGCGGTTTCAGATTCCTGATCGGGAAAGACGACTTTGCTGGTGGACCAATCGACGTCAGACCATTTCTTGTTGGTCGGGCACTGAGGTACGACGACAAAGCAGGGGTACTTGGCCAGGAACTCTTCCGTGGCGAACGTCTTCACGCCATGAATCAGTTGTTTCTCGTTGTCGTCGCCGCGTTCGCCGGCACCGTGCAGGAACAGCACCAGGGGATACTTCTTGCCGGCTTCCATTTTGGACGGCTTGAGGAAGCGGTACAGCAGCGTTTTTCCGTCTGCGTCTTTGAATTGAGTCTTGGCGAATTTGTCGGCCAACTCGTCGGCCTGAAGCGACTTCGCGGCGAACGCACTGACGAGCGTCAAAACCAAACCAGCCAACAGCAGCCAACGGAGCGGCGACATCGGAGTTCCTTTCAAAAAGTGGGGGCGAACGGACGGCGGGATTGTAGCGAGGCTTTGGCTCTTCACACGGGTCCGCTACGTTACGGCACCATGAGCGACACCTCGACGAGCAGCAAATATCTCAATCGCGAACTGAGCTGGCTGGAGTTTAATCAGCGTGTGCTGGCGGAGGCTCTGGATGCTGGTGTGCCGCTGCTCGAACGGCTGAAGTTTCTAGCGATCACCTCGTCAAACCTCGACGAATTCTTCATGGTCCGGGTCGGCAGCTTGCAGATGTTGCTGGCTCAGGGAAGCACATCGCTCGATCCGGCCGGGCTGACGCCGGAGCAACAGCTTCAAGCGATCGGCACTCGCACGCATCACATGACGGTCGAGCAATACACCTGCTTTCTGCAAGACCTCGAACCGAAGTTGACCGAGTCAGGCATCCGCCGCCGCCGGGCCGCAGACCTGACGCCTCGACAAGCCAAACTGGTCGAGCAACTGTTCGACGACGAACTGTCGAGCATTCTGACTCCGATCGCGGTCACGTCGTCCGAGGATTTTCCGTTGCTGCCCACGCAGTCGCTCAGTGTTTGTGTGCGGCTCGATCCGGCCAAGGAGGATGAAAAGCAGCGTCCCCGTTTCGCGATCGTCCCGTTCGGAAAGTTGACCTCGCGATTCGTCTCGTTGCCGGCCGAGAGCGGCTACGAGTTCATGCTGGTCGAAGACGTGATTGCGCTGCATGCTGCAAAGTTCTTCCCCGGTGAGGCGCTGCGCGAGTGCGTGCCGTTCCGGATCACTCGTAACGCTGACTTGAGCCTGCGCGAAGACCTCGCCTTTGACCTTCTGGCGGAGATGGAAGAGGTGCTGGAAACCCGCCGCACCGGAGCGTGCGTGCGGTTGGAAATTTCCGACACCGTGACGACGCAACTGCTGGCGTTTCTGCAAGACGCTTTGAAAGCCCAGAACGAATCGGTCTACGTCGTGCCGGGGCCGCTGGATCTGTCGGCGTTCATGCAGCTTTCCGACCGATCCGGCTTCGATCATCTGCGGTACGAATCGTGGCCGCCGCAACCGTCGCCGAGCGTTGATCTCGGCAGCAGCATGTTTCAAGTTTTGCAGCGCCA
>CAZILR010001090.1:0-2000 GCA_964539995.1 uncultured Planctomyces sp. | reverse complement strand
CTTTGCCGCACAGTTGCAGGATGTCCGCGAACGACATCGCGCTGAACCAATCGCCGTTACGATGCACCTCAGCCTTCGACAGGTCGATCACCTTGCCGACCTGAGCCAAATAATCCCGCGCGTGTGCTTCGACCTCATCCGCCGTCAGCCGCTTGGCTCGTGCGTGGTCGCGTCCGCTCGGATCGCCGACCAAGGCGGTGTAGTTGCCGATGATGATGACCGCTTGGTGGCCGAGTTCCTGAAACTGGCGGATCTTTCGGAGCGGCACCGTGTGCCCAAGATGCACGTCGATGCCGGTCGGGTCGATGCCGTATTTCACTCGCAACGGAGTGTTCGTTTCGCGGCTCTTGGCCAGCTTCGCGGCGAGTTCGTTTTCGGGAACGATCTTCTCAACGCCACGGCGGATGATTGCGAGTTGTTCGTCAACGGGAGGGAAGGGCATCGTAAGATCAATAGAAAGGGAAGGCATTCGTAGACCGGACGCCTACGTCCGGTCTGAATAATTGTTCGGACGTAGGCGTCCGAACTACGGAGAGTTGGCGACTCTTGAACGGCCAGTAACCTAACACCCGCCGCGAACGCTCGCCAGCATCGGTCAGCGCGGCTTCACGAGGTCTTCGTCGCCCGGCTCAAAGCCCTTCTCTTCGACCGTCTCGCGCGTCAGCACTTGCCAACTGGCCCCGGTCTCGCGGAACGCGGAAAAGTCGGTCGGCGAGTACGGCCACTCCAAGTTCGGCGTGTTAATCCGGCAGCCGTGGAGTTCCCGCGACCACATCGCCGCGTCGAGCACACCGCTGACGAGCAGCGTCCGTTCGACGGGATACGGCGCGCGGCCTTCACGAAAGAAATGCTGTGCCGCGTGCGACAGAGCTTTGAACATGTTTCGATTTCCCCACGGGCCGTTGAAAATCGCGGTTGCGTGAAGCTGCGGGTCGCCCTTCAAGCGGCACGCAAAGTTCCAGCGGTTCGAGCTGGTTCCAAACTTCAGCACCGTTGCTCGCAAGCCGTCGTGGTACGTCAGCAACAATCCGTGAGATGGCTCGGCCGGGATGTCTCCCTTTCCGAGATTCTTGCCGAGTCCCCGCACCGGTTCGTTCAGCGTTCGTTCGGCCTGCATCGCGGCATCGGCGAGTTCGCGCGACCAGCGGCCAGCTTTCGCGGCCTGCATCAGCGCGTCTCCCTCCAGAAACTCGACCGAGGAAATGCCGGTCTCGCCGCCACGTCGTGACTCGACGAACGATTGCAGCAGTTCGAGTCCGTGAAAGTCGTAGCCCTCCACACTGCCGCCGTGAATCGCGACCGCCTCTTCGATCTCCGCGTTGGCCGGCAACTCAAAGGCTGGCCGTCGCGTCGCCAGCGGCACCGAACTCCCCGCCATCAATGGAATGCCGCACGACCGAGCGACGTCGTACATCTGCTTCGCGTAGTCCCAGCGATACGACAGATGCTTGTCGTTGAAGATCGGCACGAAGCGGTTCGCCCGCTGCATCACGCAGACTTCGCGGTCGAAGAATTCCTTGCGCGGATACATCACCACGCCACGGCTGTTCGTCGGGTACTGTCCATGTTCGACGATCGACAGCACGGCATCGACCGCCAGCGTCCCGGTTCCCAGCGTCATGGCCTCTTCGATCGACGAGCAAAGCGGAATGTTGAACCGCTTGGAGACATCGCGAGCCATGTCGTCCTTCGGAAACTGATCGGCGTACATCGAGACGACGTCCACGCCCGGATCGACCAGCTTGCCGCAGAACAGAAATGGCCGGAGGAAGTTCTCCAGGAAGTCATACGCGTGCGACCGAAACCGGAACTCCGTGAAGATCGCCGCGACGCGAGGTCGGCGTGATGGCTCGGCTGCAAGCGGATTCCACCAACACGAAGCGAGACCCGCAGTGGAACCGATCAAAAACTGGCGACGATCGAGATTCGCTTGCATGACATCCACCTTGCCAAACTCGAATTTCCAGTGGCGATGATCAGCCGCAGGGCGCTAGCCCCGG
>CAZILR010001089.1:0-2001 GCA_964539995.1 uncultured Planctomyces sp. | reverse complement strand
GCCCTCCGAAATCGACGACCCCCATGATCGTGTTCGCGGCCGAGCCTCCCGCGCAGCGATTCGTCGGCCGATCCGCAAGCTTTTCCAACACTCGCCGCTGAGCCGCTTCATCGACCAGAGTCATGATTCCCTTCGGGAAGCCGATCTGTTCCAAAAATCGGTCATCGACGCGAGCTTGAATATCGACCAACGAATTCCCAACGCCGTAAACGTCGTATGCCATGAATGTCCCTTCCTCGTTTAACCGCAAGCCGAAGGCGTGCGCGCTTCTTCTTTTCGTGATCTTCGTTCGTTATCCGCGCACGCCTTCGGCTTGCGGTTAAACGACATTGATCGGTAAATCCTGCATGCCATGTCCGCTCCCGCAACCGCTGCCCAACCGTTGATTCTGCTGGCCGAGCAACGATTAGCACGTTCTGCCCTGCGCCGGTTGCTGAAACCGACCACCGCAGGCAAAGGCCGGCTGCTGTACCTCGTCGGCCCGGCAGGCTGCGGGAAGTCCGCATTGCTGGCGGAGTCTTTCCGCGAGTTGCCTTCCTCGCAAGTCCCGCCACTGCAAGTCACGGCTGCGGAATTCGCCGCTGAACTCGCCGAAGCCTCGACCAATCAACAGCTCCCCGACTTCCAAGAGCGCTTCCGATCTGTATCGGTGCTGGTCTGCGAGGACATCCAATCCATTGAACGCCGACCCGAAACCGTGCGACAACTGTCGGCCGCGATCGACGAATTGCTCGCTCACGGCAGTGATGTGATCGTGACCAGCACCAAGTTGCCGGGCCAGTTGATGTCGTTCCCCGCCAAGCTGGTCAGTCGCCTCCGAGGCGGGACCGTGATCAGCATCAAACCGCCAGGGCCAGAAAGCCGAGCAGAGCTCTTGCGACTCTTCTGCCGCCAGCGGCGCTTGTCGATCTCACGAGACGCTCTCGCATTGCTTGCGGAGTCGTTGGAAGCCTCTCCACGAGAACTGATTGGAGTTGTCACTCAGCTTTCCGAGCGGCGTCGCCCACTCAAGAGAGCCGACATCGAAGACTTCTTGCAGCGGGAACTCCCTACGAAATCAATCACTCCCCAGAAGGTCAGCCGCGCTGTTGCCAAGGAATTCGGGATCACGTTGTCCGCGTTGCGATCCAGTCGTCGTTCGCAGGCACTCGTCTTGCCTCGACAGTGTGCGATGTGGCTGTGCCGGAAGCTGTGCCACGCCTCCTATCCGGACCTCGGAGAGTTCTTCGAGCGGCAGCATTCCTCGGTCATCCATGCCGTCCGAAAACTGGAGACTCGCCTCGACAACGAGCCGACTCTGCGGCAACGGCTGGCTCGCCTGGAAAGTGCCTGTCGATAAACCGTTGATCCGTTGTTGATAACCGTTGGCGTCTCAACGGAGGTCCAGACTGGCTCGCGAAATTGTCGATTCGACGCCTCGCAACCTTGGTTTCTTGACGCGGCTGGACGACCTCTCCACTCGTTATCGACAGCCATTCTCGCTCGTTGTGAGGACGTAAGTTTTTCGCTACTCTTCCGCTCCGTTTTCACCTGCGATTTCATCGACAAAAATCACCGTCTCTGATACGACGACTGCTCTCTAAAAATCTTTTAGAAGAAGCTTAACACTACGCTCTCCAGCTTCATCCCCAAGCGAGCAAACCATGAAGTTACATTGCCATCGTCCGACATTGGCTACCGCATTTCAGATCGTCAGTGGCGTTGTACCGTCACGAACGCCGAAAGACATCTTGCGGAACGTGAAGCTGCAAGTTGGTGGTGGCAAGGCGACGCTGGTCGGTACCGATCAGGAAGTCGGCATTCGGTACGATATCCCAGGTGTTGAAACCGATTCAGATGGTGAGGTGCTGCTGCCAAAGGATCGACTCATTGCGATCCTTCGTGAATTGACGGACGATGGAGTTGATCTCGAAGTCACTGAAAAGGCGTTGTGGGTTCGATCGGGACACAGCGAATTCAAACTCTCGGCTGAAGACCCCGCTGAGTTCCCACCGGTGCAGG
>CAZILR010001088.1:0-2003 GCA_964539995.1 uncultured Planctomyces sp. | reverse complement strand
ACGCCCTTCCCGATGGTCAGGGCGTGCCACCCATCCGGTTCTCAATTCGTCCAACAGATTGGAAGTGCTCGCCTCTGCGAATCGTAGCGCTTCCACCGCTCCAAAACGACTTTCGCCGTTCGCGTGTCTGTCTGAGTTGCCGACAAGACTGGAATGTAGATGTCGGAATAGCCTTCCACGATTGATTTCTCCTTCAACCAGCTTGCATCGGCCTGCGCGGAACACAAGTCAAAGTTCTCCTGCAAGGCCGCAATCATGCGGATGAGCCGCAGCCAGCTCTCGCTGTCACCATGACTCGAGTAGCGTACTGCGCGACCAAACTCTATGTCGGACAACGCCCGCTGCGACCGGATGCGTGCGAACTCCCAGTTATCTGCTCGCAGGTATGCGAGGGCCTCGTCATACAGAAACCCCGTCACTGTCTCAGGAATGCGCGCTGGTAGGAGACCAAGCTCACTTTCAACCAACCAACGTCCGTCGCAGTACGCGATCGCAGCTTTCTCGAACTCCTCTTTTGCCGAGTAAAGATGGCCAAGAAACTGATAAATCTCCGGCTGTGGATTCGCACCAATAGCGACACCTAATGCGAAAATGGCATCATCAATCCGGCCCTCCCCGTACAGAGTTCGCGCCTGTTGATAGTGCGCTTTGCAGCGCTGCTCATTCTTGCTTGGACCGAAAGGGAACATTGCTCGAATCGACACCTAACGGTGAAGGATGGACATTTATGGCTTCAATTCATGGGTGAGTGACAAATCAATCAGCGACGGCGGACGGATTGACGATGAACGTCCGGTCTTCGCTGCCATAAGACTCGATCAAGTAAGCACGACTCTCAATGTATTCTGGGTGCTGCACCAAGAAGCGATCTATCAAGATCGGAGCTCTAACGTACTTGCGTGGTTCGACAGGCGGATCGGGGTGAAATGGTGCAGTGAAGTGAGCGGTTTTGATCTCAATTCCAGCCTTGTAAGTTTCGAATGCATGCCACGCATCGCGTTGGAGTTTCGTTGGAAATGACATTCGTTTTCTCCTTGGTCATACGAAACGAGCCACCCTTTCGGGTGGCTCGTTGGTTTTCACTCCATTTCAACGGCACGCGAGCCGCGTGCCGCGTTGCTTACCGAACCGCTCCTTCGATCTTGGCTTTCTTGCCGCCTTCGAGGTCGTCGGTGCGGGTGACGCAGACTTGGGTGGTCAGCATCAGGGCCGCGATCGAGGCGGCGTTCGACAACGCGCTGATCACGACCTTCGCCGGGTCGATGATGCCGGCTTTGAACATGTCCACGTACTCGCCGGTGTTGGCGTTGTAGCCGATGTTCGTGTCCTTTTGCAGAACTTCGTCGGCGACCACACTGCCATCCACGCCGCAGTTTTGAACGATCTGTCGGATCGGGGATTCCAACGCTCGGCAGACGATTTCGATGCCGATTTGCTCGTCGCCTTTGGCCTTCACCTTGCGGATCTCGTTGATGCAACGCAGCAAGGCCACGCCGCCGCCGGGGAGAATGCCCTCTTCGACGGAGGCTCGCGTTGCGTGCAGGGCGTCTTCCATGCGGGCTTTTGTCTGCTTCATTTCGGTTTCGGTCGCGGCTCCCACCGAGATGATCGCCACGCCGCCGGTCATCTTCGCGAGACGCTCTTGGAATTTCTCGCGGTCGTATTCGCTCTTGGTGCCTTCGATCTGCGTGCGGATCTGATCGACGCGAGCCTTGATCTGCTTCTGATCGCCGGCTCCTTCGATAATCGTGCAGTTGTCCTTGGTGATCTCGACCTTCTTGGCTTTGCCGAGCTGCTTGAGTTCGACGCTCTCCAGCGTGATGCCGAGGTCTTCGGAGATCAGCGTACCGCCAGTGAGCACGGCCATGTCGCCGAGCATCGTCTTGCGACGGTCGCCGAAGCCCGGTGCCTTCACGGCGGCGATTTGCAGGATGCCTCGCAGCTTGTTGACGACCAGAGCGGTCAGAGCCTCGCCATCGACGTCTTCGGCGACGATCAACAGC
>CAZILR010001087.1:0-2003 GCA_964539995.1 uncultured Planctomyces sp. | reverse complement strand
GTCGTCATATCGCTGCCGTTCAAAACGACTCGGCCTCTGGTCACGGAACGCAGGCCGCAGATCGCTTCGAGAATCGTCGTCTTGCCTTGTCCTGTGCCGCCCATCAGCACGGCGTAGGTTCCTTCGGGGATCGTCAGCGCGACATTCGTCAGCGAAAACGGGCCGGAGCGGATCGTGATGTCGCGGAGTTCGATCATCGGATCACCTTCGTTCCGACCAGCCGCACGACTCCGAGGACCGCCATCGCGGCCACGACCATCAGCAGTGACACGGCCACTGCCGCTTCGAGTTGCCCGACGCTCAATTCCAGGAAGACCGTCGTCGAGAGGACTTCGGTGCGCATGCGAGTCGCTCCGGCGAAGACCAGAATCGGACCGAACTCGCCGAGCGATCGTGCCCAGGCGATTGTGAGCGCGGCGATGATGCCTCGCCACGCTTGAGGCAGCGCGATTTCCAGAAACGCTCGGCTGCGGTTGCAACCGAGCGTCATCGCGACTTGTTCGGCCCGCGCGTCGATTTGATCGAATGTCACTCGCATCGTCTGAATCGCGAACGCGCACGCGACGGAAAACTGAGCCAGCACGACGGCCGGTTCGGCGTAGGTCACTCGGAAGCCGAAGCGATCCTGCATGATCGCTTCGAGGTTCGTGCCGCCGATCGGCAGATGAAACAGGATCAACAGGCTCAGCCCGATGACGAGCGGCGGCAACACCACGGGGATGTCGATGATCGTGTCGATCAGCCAACGTCCTCGAAACGAGAATCGCGACAGCAAGTAGCCGAGCGGCGTCGCCACCCAGATCGACAGCAGCGCCGAAATCGAGCACGAGACCAGCGTGAGCCGAATCGCCTGCTGAATCTCCGGCTTGCCGAGTGCGGCCTTGAAGTGTTGCGGCGACGTGAACGCGAGATCGGCCACGAGCAACGCGACCATCAGAAAAACGAAGCTGCCACCGAGTCCGCCCATCACGACGAAGAACGGCACATCCGACCCGGCGCGATGTGCAACTTCCGGCGAACCAGCGCGGTCTGTCATGCTATTTCTCACCCAGCCACTGAAAGCCTTCGGTGGTAAATCGTTCTTTCGACGATTCCGCGCGGATCGCCTGCCGCAGGCGTTCGACGATTTGCTTGTGCGACGAATCCTTCGCGACTCCGAACGGCTGCGTCGCGACCGAACACGGAATGCCCTTGATGCGGATCGCGTCCAGAAACTCGGCGGACCCCGCCGCGTTGCTGAGATACGCCACGGCTGCGTCCAGCGAACCGGAACGCATTTGATTCACGAGCATGTCTCCCGTCGGTGTCTGGACGACGACGTTTTTCATCACTTCATCTTTGATGCCCCCTTCGGTGAACGTCTTCTGAGTCAGCCAGCCCATCGCGCACTGTTTCTCGTGGCCAATGCCGACACGCAGGTCCGGCTTCGTCAGGTCGTGCAGCGACTTGATGCCGTGGGGATTGCCCTTCTTCACGAGGATGACCAGTTCGTTCTGCGAGATGTTTTCCGATTCCGGAAACAGGCTGCGCACTTGGTTCATGAACTCCATGTCGCACGCGAAATACGCATCCGGCACCTGCCCGGCTTTCATTTGAGCCACCAGAATTCCGCAACCGTTGTAAACGCGAGTGACTTTGACTCCTTCTCGTTGCTCGAAGTCGGTGATGGTCTTCTCGATCGCGGGTCGCAGCATCGAGCCGGAATACAGCGTGATCTCCGGTTGCTCAGTCCACGCATCGCCGTCCACCGGCTGGAACCCGAACTCGCGATACTTCGCCAAACCTTTGTCGCGTGCCGCCAGATACCGAGCGAAGTGCAACGCCCGCTGCGGCTGACGGCTCGCTTTCAGCACGGCGACAGCGACGTGAGCTTGAACCGGTTCCAGTTCCGGGATCGCGACCGCTTCGAGCGTGCCGTAATCATGCAGCACCGCGTCGAACACGATGCCGGCATCAACCGCGCCGACCTTCACATCGTTGGCCACTTCGTTGACGGTCGTTTT
>CAZILR010001086.1:0-2004 GCA_964539995.1 uncultured Planctomyces sp. | reverse complement strand
TGCTCCTGTGCCGGTTGCTTCTCGGACTGTTCGAGGCTGGCCACTGGCCGTGCGCGTTGAAGACGACACAGCGGCTGTTGCCTCCAAAATTTCGGACGCTGGGGAATAGCGTCTTGCAAAGTGGCACGGCGATCGGAGCGATCGTGACTCCGCAGATCATCAAGGCGATGGTGACCGGCGAACGTGGGAGCTGGCGAATCGCTTTTCAGGTGTTGGGGGCGATCGGAGCTGCCTGGATCGTCCTGTGGCTGTTGTCGGTTCGGTCGCGTGACTTGGCTCCGCTTCCGCAGGAGGCATCACGCGAGCCAACTCCGAATGCAGACTCGAACGCAAGTTCTGCCCCGGTCACGGAAGCGTCCTATTTCGAGTTGCTGCTATCGCGAAAGTTTCTAACACTGGTGATCGCCGTCGTCTCGATCAATCTCTGCTGGCATACGTTCCGAGTTTGGATGCAGCTCTTTCTTGAGGAAGGTCGCGGCTACGCTCGCAACGAGGCGCTCGACATCGTGACGTGGTTCAACATCGCGACAGACGTCGGCTGCCTGACAACCGGTTTCGCGACCGTGGCCTTGGGGCGTCGCGGTTGGTCCGTTCATGGAGCACGTTGCCTGGCGTTCGGCGTTTGTGCGTTGCTGACCGCAACCGGAGTGCTGATTCCGTGGCTGCCGAAAGGGAGTTCGCTCGAAGCCGTCATCGTCGTCATGGGACTTGGCGCGCTCGGCCTGTTTCCGTGTTACTACTCGCTCAGTCAGGAGGTGTCGCAAACGCATCAAGGCAAAATCACCGGGACACTCGGCACGGTCGCTTGGGCCTTCTCGTACTGGCATCGCGAATTTGGAAGCTGGGTCGATCAGACCAAGTCGTACGACGTGGGCATGATGGTGGCGAGTCTCTTGCCGTTGATCGCGTTGGCGGCGATGGTGTGGCTCTGGCCGCGATCGCAGAGAGCAGCGACACAGCCGTTGGCTGAAAGCTGATGCCGTTGGCTGTCGGTTCAACTTCGCGAAGAGATTTGGGATAACGGCCAACGGCTTTCGGCCATCAGCCATCGGCCGGGCACTTGAGGGAGGACGTCATGCGAGGACTTCAGCGTTGTCTGACGGTGTTGATTTTCGTCTGCACTACCGCAAGCGTGGCGGCTCGCGCGGCGGAGGTGGTACTCGATGCGCCGATGTCACCGCCGACGTGGGCGTTGCTCGAAAGGGAGTTGTTCAAGGCCAACGCCATCGCGTGCCAGGAGTTTTTCCAGCGGTACTTTGACGACCGAGGGTTCCTCGAATGTGTCGAGCGTTGGGGCGGAGATGACGGGCCGGATGACGCCATTGAGAACTTGCAAGACTGGCCGTTGCTGCACGCTCTCGGCGGGCCGGACGTCGTGCGGGATATGGTCCACAAAGCGTGGGAGGGTCACTTGCGGCAGTTCACGGCCGCGAAGACGACGCACGTCGAGTTCGCTCGCGACGGAATGTACTACCGCGAGTTCCCCGTGATGATGGACTGGCTGCACAACGGCGAGGGGTTGTGCGTTTTCAACCTGATGGGACTGTCGGCTCCGCACGCGCCGAAGTTCGTCGAACGAACGCGGCGCTTCGCGGACTTCTACGTTCCAGCCGACGATAACCCGCTGAATCACACGGCGGCGGCGAACTACGATGCGAAACTCCAGCTGATCCGCAGCATGTTCAACGGGAGCCGAGGGCCGTTGTTGCGCAAGGCGACGGCGCTCGATTGGGCCGGCGATCCCATCGAGATCGAGAATCGCTTCAAGCCCGGTCACGGCGAGCGGACGTTCGCCGAGATGCTCAAGCACTTCGAGGAGTACACCGAGACGCTCGGCGATCATCCGCAGAATCTGCTCGCGACGTCACTGGCGTTCAATGCGTTCGCGGCGACTCACGAGGAAAAATACAAACGCTGGTTGCTGGAGTACGTCGATGCGTGGAGCGAACGAGCGGCCGCGAATAACGGCATTCTGCCCTCGAACATCGGTCGCGACGGCAAGAT
>CAZILR010001085.1:0-2009 GCA_964539995.1 uncultured Planctomyces sp. | reverse complement strand
AGACGATTCCGCACGTCACGCAGCACGATCTGATCGACATCACCGATCTCGAAGATGCTCGCAAACGCTTCGGCGAGTCGCTCGGCAAGAACGGCCCGAAGGTGACGATGACTGCCATTGTCATGAAGGCGCTGATTCCCGCGCTGAAAGCGTTCCCGCACGTCAACGCCAGCCTCGATTCGTCCAAAGGCGAGTTGGTCCTGAAACGCTACTACCACATCGGCTGCGCGGTCGATACGC
The DNA here is from genome assembly GCA_964539995.1 of uncultured Planctomyces sp. GTDB lineage: Bacteria > Planctomycetota > Planctomycetia > Planctomycetales > Planctomycetaceae > SXKJ01. The sequence goes on along the minus strand of CAZILR010001085.1, from coordinate 1,769 downwards.
CCAACGGCTTGCTGGTTCCAGTCGTCAAGAACGTGGACCAGAAGAGCATCGTGCAAATCGCCGCCGACTTGGCTGACCTTGCCGCTCGTGCCCGCGAGAAGAAGCTCAAGCCGGACGAGATGTCCGGGGCGACGTTCACGGTCACGAATCTTGGCGGCATCGGCGGCACGGCGTTCACGCCGATCGTCAACTGGCCCGAAGTCGCGATCCTCGGCCTGAGCCGCAGCCGCACCGAACTGAAACTCCACGGCGGAGCCGTCGTCGAACGCCTGATGCTCCCGCTGTCCCTCAGCTACGACCACCGAGTCATCAACGGAGCCGACGGTGCCAGATTCGTCGCCAAGCTCGGCAGCATGTTGAACGACTTTTTTGCTCTGCTGGCAGAGGCGTGAAGCGCGTGGCTCACTCGTGATTGGGCGATTGGCAAAGTGAGCTTGGGGCAACGAATGACCGGCGACTAAAATCCGAGCGAACAGGGCGGACAATTCAGAGCGATGGGTTGTGGGAGATTTGCCATGAGCACGTTGACGGCTCCGACGACTTGGGTCGAGTCGATTGGAAACTTGCGACTGCCGGCCAAGAGTGACCGGCGGTTGCAGGAATTGATGGACCGCAACAACGAGGGGCGGTTGTCCGTCGATGAACAGGAGCAGCTTGAATCGCTCGTGGAATTGAGCGAGACGCTGTCGTTGGCTCGCGCGGAGGCGCTGCACCTATTGGGGCGGACTCCGGAATGACTTCGGTGGCCGAGCGAGACAACTTGGTGCGGGATCGAGCGGGTCGCCGATGTGAATACTGCCGGATGCACCAATCGCTGCAAGGGGGCACGTTTCACGTCGAACACATCCAGCCCAAGTCTCGCGGCGGCGATTCGGAGTTGGCGAACTTGGCTCTTGCTTGTCCGAGCTGCAATCTCCACAAATCCGACCGAACGGAATTTGCCGATTCGCTTACTGGAGCAACCGTGTCGCTGTTTCATCCTCGCCAAGCCAAATGGCGTGAGCACTTTGACTGGGATGAATTTGAGATCGTCGGATTAACGCCTATCGGCCGTGCCACGGTGGCGGCCCTCAAGTTCAACGAACCGCGGCGCATTCGCATTCGACAAGCCGAGAAAATGTTTGACCTGTTTCCGCCAGACGATGTCGGCGGTGAATCTGACTCTAACGGGAATTGATTTTGGAAATGTCACACGCGGAAATCGTGGTTATTGGTGCTGGCCCTGGCGGGTATCCGGCGGCGTTTGCGGCGGCGGATCATGGGAAGAAGGTGGTGCTCGTCAATGAGGAGCAGAACCCCGGCGGCGTCTGTTTGCAGCGTGGGTGCATTCCGTCGAAGGCGTTGTTGCACGTCGCGAAGTTGATTCATGAGGCTCGCGAGGCGGCCGAGCATGGCGTGTCGTTTGGCTCGCCGAAGATTGATCTCGCGAAGCTGCGGAATTTCAAGAACGGCGTCATCGGGCAACTGACCGGCGGCATTCAGAGCTTGTGCAAGGCTCGCGGAGTGACGCTGGTGCAGGCTCGCGCGACGTTCGCGAACTCGAACACGCTGAACCTCGCCAAGCCGGACGGCTCGACCGAGCAACTGACGTTCGACAAAGCGGTGATCGCGACCGGCTCGCAGCCGGCGATGCCGCCGATCTTCGCCATCGGCGACCCGCGCGTGATGGACTCGACCGGAGCTCTCGCGCTGGAAGACATCCCGAAGAAACTGCTGGTCATCGGCGGCGGCTACATCGGGCTGGAGATGGGCTGCGTGTACGCCGCGCT
>CAZILR010001084.1:0-2013 GCA_964539995.1 uncultured Planctomyces sp. | reverse complement strand
CGGCCGCCGGAACACAGATCAGCGAGCACATGCCGAAGACGGCCGCTCAGTTCGACGTGCTCAACGTCGTGCGTTCGATGAGCACCCGCGAAGCCGATCACGGCCGTGGTCGTTACTTCATGCACACCGGTTATGTGCCGAATCCGACCGTCGTCCATCCGACGTTCGGCTCGGTGGTCAGCCACGAACTCGGTTCGAAGCGCAAGGAACTGGAAATCCCGTCCTTCGTCTCGATTGGTGGCGATCCCGGCAGTCCGGGCTTCCTGGGCATGTCAAACGCTGCGTTCGTCGTGAACACGCAAGGTCGCATCCAAAACGCGGATACGGACGGCATGGACGCGGGGCGATTCCGTCAGCGACTCGCGATGCTCGGCACGATTGAAGACAACTTCATCGCGTCGAAGCGCGGCGAAGCTCCGCAAGCTCACAAGGACGTCTACAAGAAGGCCATCGACCTGATGACCTCGAAGCAGATGGAAGCCTTCAAGGTCGATAAGGAAGACCCGAAGACGATCGACCGGTACACCAACGCCGGAGCTCCGACAGGCGGAATGATGCGTGCCGGCGGTGAGTTCGGTCGCGGTCTGCTGATGGCTCGTCGGTTGGTCGAAGCCGGTGTGCCGTTCGTCGAAGTCGGCATGGGTGGCTGGGACTTGCACGCGAACGTGTTCAACACGCTCAAGGACCGCAACCTGCCGTCGATGGACACTGCGATTTCTGCGTTGATTACCGACTTGAAGGAACGCAGCATGATCAAGGACGTCGTCGTGGTGTGGATGGGTGAGTTCGGACGCACCCCGCGCATCAACCAAGATGTCGGACGCGATCACTGGGCGGCAAGCTGGTCGGTGATGATTGGCGGCGGCAACCTCAAGGGCGGTACGCATGTCGGTGCAACCGATGCGGACGGCCTGACCTGCGAGACGAAGCCGTATCTCCCTGGAGACATCTGGGCGACGGCGTGTCATGCCCTCGGCATTCCGACGACGACGGTTCACACCTCGAAGCGTGGCCGCCCGATGAAGATTGCCAACGGCGGCACTCCGATTCCGGAACTCATCGGCTAATCGAGAGGCTTCTGAACGGACTCAAGACGGGGGCCGCTTGGCCCCCGTTTTCGTAACCGGTTTCCGATTCTCGAACCTTTTGAAGACATGACTGAGCCGCACCCACCAGAACCTGCTGAAGATGCCGGCTCCTTGGAGCAGGTGCCGAATGCGGAGTTCGTGCAGCTCTTCACGAAATCCCAACGACGACTGTTCTTGTTCATCCTGTCTCAAGTCAGCCACCTGACCGACGCCGAAGAAATTTTGCAGGACACGAACGTCATCATCTGGAGCAAGTTCCATCAGTTTCAACTCGGCACAAGCTTCTTCGCCTGGGCCGGAAAAATCGCGACCTACGAAATCCTCAAATACCGGGAGAAGAAACGAGCCGGCCGTCTGCAGTTCAGTGACGAGTTCATTTCGCGAGTCGCCGCCGAGGCGATTGAGATGAGCGATGAACTCGAACAACGTCGCGAGGCGTTGTCCGAATGCCTTCGCCGCCTGAAAGCTGACGATCGGGAATTGATTCAAGCTCGCTACGCTCCCGGCGAGAACGGTTTGAAAGTCGCCGAGCACTTGGGCCGGCCAGCCAACTCGGTTTACCAGTCCATCGGCCGCATTCGTAAAGTTTTGTTCGATTGCGTCACGCGCCGGCTGACCGCCGCCACGAGAACCACATGACTCCGCGAGACATCGCCAACTTGACGCCAGAATTCTTCGAGCTGCTCGAAGCGTTGTGCGAAGACCGGCTCGAACCGGCCGGCGCGCAACGGCTCGAACAGTTCGTGCTGCGCGACGCGAATGCTCGCCGAGCCTATCTCGCCTACTTGGACCTGCACGGCACGCTGCACTGGAACACGGCGTTTGGCGACGACGGAGCCAATTTCGAGCCAGCGGTTTCACCACGTCTTGCTTCGGAATCAGACGCCGTCCAGCCCGCCGGGAAGCGTGGTTATCGTCGTCTGCT
>CAZILR010001083.1:0-2018 GCA_964539995.1 uncultured Planctomyces sp. | reverse complement strand
TGGCTTTGTAGAAGTCGAGGACGTTCCGCTCGTGCGGACCATACGAGACGTTGGCTTGCGTCGGCTCCAGTGATTTCGATTCGTCGGCCGCGAACAGAGAACTCGTCACAGCGGCCAGCGAGACGACGACAATGCAGAACTTCATGGGTGACTCCGAGCTTGCGGGAGAAGAATTCGACCATTCCATGCCACGAAAAGCGGGAGTGAAACTAGCTCGTCGATTCCGCCTCGTCGAGCGTGTCGGGCTTGGCTCAAGCAGCCGCTGTCGATGTCGCCGTCAAATGGTTGAAATGCCTTTCCTTCAATCGCGAACTTGCTATCCTCTCGCCCGCCTTTGGGGCGGTAGCTCAGTTGGGAGAGCGCTGCGTTCGCAATGCAGAGGTCGAGGGTTCAACTCCCTTCCGCTCCACTCGAAACGAAATGCCTCGCTGACAGATTTTGTCAGCGAGGTTTTTTCATGGGCAGAGCCACTTGTCGTGATGCCGAAGGATTCTCTGTGGCCGCCGATTTCTACGAAGTTCAGCCTGTCTCCGGATCGCTCCAAGGGAGCATTCGGCCGCCAGGATCGAAGAGCCTGACGAATCGAGCCGTCGTGATCGCGGCGTTGGCTCGCGGCGAGTCGCGGCTGACGAATGTGCTCGACAGCCAGGACACGAGCGTGATGCTGGAAAGCTGCCGACGGCTGGGTGTCGCCGTCGAACACGATCCGGCGACGTGCAACGTGCGAGTGCCGGGTTGTGGCGGTCGGTTTCCGGCGAGTCAGGCGGAGCTGTGGCTCGAAAACAGCGGCACGAGCATTCGGTTTCTCACGGCCGCCTGCACGACCGGGGAGGGGCGATTCACGCTCGATGGCAATGCTCGAATGCGGGAGCGGCCGATTCTCGATCTCGTCACCGCGCTGAATGCTTTGGGGGCGGATGTCCGCTGTGCGAACGAAAGCGGCTGCCCTCCAGTCGAAGTCGTCGCGAACGGGTTGCCGGGAGGACGAGCGTCCGTCGCGGCAAACATCTCCAGCCAATATCTCAGCGCCCTCTTGATGGCTGCACCGTGTGCGAAGTCGCCGGTCGAATTGCAGATCGCAGGGGGACTCGTGTCCGAGCCGTACATCGACATGACGCTCGGCGTGATGAAACGCTTCGGAGCAAAGGTCACTCGCGCCAACGATGGAAGCCTGCGAACCGAACCGACTGGATATCGCGGCACCGAGTACGACATCGAGCCAGATGCTTCCGCTGCCAGCTACTTCTTTGCAGCGGCGGCGATCACTGGCGGCACGGTCACGGTGCTCGGCCTGGGTCGAGACTCGTTGCAAGGCGATCTGCAATTCGTGAACGCTCTGGCACGGATGGGCTGCGATGTCGTCATCGGCGAGGATCGGACGATCGTGCATGGCGAAGAGCTGCGCGGTATCGACATCGACATGAATGCGATCAGCGACACGGCTCAGACGCTGGCCGCCGTCGCGGTCTTCGCGAAGGGACCGACGACGATTCGCAACATCGCGCATGTCCGGCACAAGGAAACCGATCGCATCGCTGCGGTCGTGACCGAACTCAAACGGCTTGGTCTACAAGCAGACGAGCACCATGACGGGCTGACGATTTATCCTGGATCGTCGCAGCCGGCGACCATCGAGACCTACGACGACCACCGCATGGCGATGAGTTTTTCGCTGATCGGCTTGAAGTCGCCCGGCATTCGCATTGCGAATCCAAGCTGCACGGCCAAGACTTATCCGAATTACTTCGCAGACCTCGAACGATTGTGCGGACGCTGATGAATGAATCTCAACAGGGTGGCCGCGCGGGCGGAGGCAACTACGGACGCGGTCGATCGGGCGGCGGACGTTCGGGAGGTGGCGGATACGGTGATCGTCGAGGCGGTGGCTACGGCGGTGGAAGCAGCTACCGCCGCAGCTCCCACTCCAACTTCGGTGGCGGCGGCTACAGCGGCGGCGGCGGCGGCGCCGACGACGCGGCCGCCTACCGCCCGCCCGTGGTCCCCAGCGGCGTCGTGAC
>CAZILR010001082.1:0-2019 GCA_964539995.1 uncultured Planctomyces sp. | reverse complement strand
TGCTGACGAAGCCTTATCGCAAGGGCTTCGAGCCGAAGTCGCTGTAGGGTGGGACAAGCTCGCTTCGAGCGCCGGCCCACCAATCGAATCGTGCGCCCATTCAAGGTGGGCCGGCGCTCGAAGCGAGCTTGTCCCACCCTACGCGCAGCGATCGGCGATCCGTTGCCACAGCAGCGCGCTGGCGAGCGTGCCGCGGTGGAAGTCGGCCACGGCGAAATGTTCGTTGGGGCTGTGCAGGTTGTCGGTGTTCTGGCCCCAGCCGAGCAGCAGCGTGTCCACGCCGAGTAGTTCCTTCAGCGTGCCGACGACTGGAATCGAACCACCTTCGCGGATCATCACGGGCTTCGTGCCGAAGGCCTCTTGGATCGCGCTCTTAGCGGCGTCCATGAACGGGCTGTTCGCATCGGCGATGAAGCCGGGGCAGCCGTGGGATTCGATAAACTCCAATCGGCAACCGGGGAGCAATTGTCTCTGCAAGAATTGCCCGAGCGACTTTGTCAGCTTGTGCGGGTCTTGGTTCGGTACCAGCCGGCAAGTGATCTTCGCTGATGCCCAGGATGGGATGATCGTCTTCGGTCCCTCGCCTTGATAACCGGAAGTGAGCCCGTTGATCTCGCAAGTTGGCCGCGCCCAGCGACGCTCGGTCGAGGTGAAGCCGGTCTCGCCCCAACTGTTCTCGACACCGACGCTGGCGAGGAAGTCTCGCTCGTTGAACGGCAGCGCGGCGAAGCCAGCGCGCTCGGAGTCAGTCAGCGGTTTGATGTCGTCGTAGAAGCCGGGGATTTGGACTCGTCCGTTCGCATCGTGCAGCGAGGCGATCAGTCGGGCCAACGCGGTGGCCGGGTTCGTGATCGCTCCGCCGAAGATGCCGCTGTGCAAGTCTTGCTTCGGGCCGATCACGCGGACTTCGCAGGCGAGGATGCCTCGCAGGCCGTAGGTGATCGCGGGAATGTTCGGAGCGTACTGACTGGTATCGCTGATGACGGCGATGTCGGAGCGCAACTTCTCGCGATTGGCGGCGAGGAAGATGTCGAGGTTGTTGCTGCCGACTTCTTCTTCCCCCTCGATGACGAACTTGACGTTGATCGGCAGCTTGCCGACCGCCTTCAACCACGCGGCCACGGAGAGCACATGCGTCAGCATTTGGCCTTTGTCGTCGGTCGCTCCGCGAGCAAACAGAAGACCATCACGCACAGTCGGCTCAAACGCGGGGGTAATCCACTTGTCGAGCGGATCGGGCGGTTGGACGTCGTAGTGCCCGTAGACCAGCACAGTCGGAGCCTTCGGGGCTTCGGCTTTGAGCCACTCAGCATAGACGATCGGATGGCCGGCGGTCTCGACGAGTTCTGTCGTCAGCCCGGCAGACGCGAGTTGGTCACGCACGAACTCGGCCGCGCGCCGCACATCCGGCTTGTGAGCCGAGATCGCGCTGACGCTGGGGATGCGCAGGAGCGCTTTCAAAGTTTCGAGAGCGTCGTGTTGGTGAGCTTGAAGGTATTCGGCGGCGGTTGGCATGTGGGGGTCTCAGGGACAGAGGAAAAAGAATACGGCCATCGGCTCTCGGCTGACGGCGATCGGCCGGACTACTGTTTCAGAGACACCGGCAGAGCGTCGATCTTGGCGGCGAGGATGAAATCGTTTTCGGACAAGCCGCCGATGGCGTGCGTGTAGATTTCGATGGTCACGTTGCGATAGCTCTCGATGTGGACGTCGGGGTGATGACCTTCACACTCGGCCATGCAGGCGACGTGATTCAGGAAATTCATCGCGGCCATGAAGTTCTTCACGACCCACGATTTGCGGATGCGTTCGTGGTTGGCAGTCAGCTCCCAGCCGGTCAGATGCTTGATCTGAGCCTCGGCTTCGGCCGAGGTCAGCTTCGGAACACCTCCCTCGCAGGGAGCGCACTTCTTACTGCGGAGTTGGTCGCAAGTTTGAATCGGGACGCTCATGGCAATCTCCTGGGGTTCGTCACGTCAGTATCTCGCGCAGCACATTTCCATGCACGTCGGTCAGGCG
>CAZILR010001081.1:0-2024 GCA_964539995.1 uncultured Planctomyces sp. | reverse complement strand
GGCCAGCGAGTCATGCTCACGACATGACCGCCCAGGCAATCGGGGCCGAAGCGTTCAATGGCGACTCGCAGCATCCGAAACAGTCGGAGCGTGTCGCGTGTCAACGGAGCGAGACGTTCTTCGTCGAGAGGCTTCGCGGTTCCGATCGTTTTCATGAGCACCGCCTGCCGCTGCGGTTCGTCGAGTGTTGCGAAGTCCGGGCAGTCGCCGCTGGCCTGAAGCAGTTCGGTCATGACCTCTCGATATCGAGTGGCGTCCTGACGCACGTCGAGCCGCGTCAGATTCAACCCGAAGACCCGCGTCAAATCGAACCAGCGCTGAGCCTCCATCGCCAGTGCCGATTGGCCATGACGTCCCCGAAGCCCGACGATCATCGCTTCGACATCTCGTTCGAGTTCTTGTCCGTCTCGATAAGCCCCGTCGAGCATCGGATCGGCCATCACGGCACATCGCGACTGACGCAGCCGCCATTCGATGAGCTTGATCCAGCGGCGGTAGGTCTCGCGCGGAGAAATTCGTGTCAGCGTCGCCGCGAACTGCGGCCACCGTTGCTCGGCCTGCGCAACGGCGTTCGCCAAATCGTCGTCAGGCGACACGTCGCGGCGCGAGACCGAGAGGAAGTCGTACAGTTTCTTGCACCACTCCAGGTGCCGGTCGATGGCCGTGTCTCGCAGCCAGACGAGCGTCCGCTCGGTGATGTCCCACGTCACATCCGGATGACCATCGCGATCGCCTCCCATCCACGATCCGAACCGGAGGAACCGGGGCAGCGTGAATTCGTGATCGGGAAAATCGCGAGCGAGCGCCTGCCGCAGCGAGAGGTAAATCGCCGGGACGACCTCCCACAGCCGAGGCATGATCGACAGCCCACGCTCGACTTCCTCCAAAACGGAGGGCCGCATCGGACGCAGAAATTCGGTTTGCCAGAGGACGGTCAGGTCCGCTCGCAGCCGCGTCATCACGGCGGTCCGTTCGCGAGGCAGCAAATCGGTGCGATCCAAATCTTGCAGGCATTGCCGCATCCGACGGAGCTTTGCTCGAATCGAACGCCGTTTGGCTTCGCTCGGATGCGCGGTGAAGACCAGCTCGACATCGAGTTTTTCTAGCGCCTGCTGAACTTGCTCGGCATTCAGCCCTGCGGCTTTCAATTCTTTGATCGAAGCACCGATGGATTCGCTGATCGGATCGGGGTGTCGATCTTGCTCGCGTTGCCTCAGCACGCGGACTCGCTGCCGATCCTCGGCGAGGTTCGCGAGGTCGAAGAAAATGCTCAGTGAGCGAGCCACCAGGCGGGCCTCGTCCTCGCTCAGCCCGGCAATCCGCTGGGACAGTTCCGCCTCGGCACCGGGGACATTCGCCCGCCGGTCACGAGCCAGATGCCGAATTTCCGTGACCAGTTGCACGGCCTCGGCTCCGGAATCCTCGGTGATAATCTCACCCAGTAAATCTCCCAAGAGACGCACGTCGCGGCGGAGTTGATCGTTGTTGACCATGAAATTTGCGAACTTTCAGTTGGACCTTGATGCAGACGCTCTGTCCGTTCACACCGCGTGCCGAAGGGAAGTCATCTTTCCCATGAGGCTAACCCTTCAGGCGGAGAGTTCAACGAGCCGCGAGATTGCCGGCATGTCTTTCGCGGCGGACCGACGATGACAATTCGGAAAGGTCTCCGAACCGCCAAGCGGCGGGGCTTGGTTGATGATTTCGCACGCAGCGATTGCCTGACCTTGTCGCAATCCGTGATCGCTGCCGAGCGGCTTTTCCGTAGATTTCGCGAAAAGCGATCCGGCACGCGAGTTGCCTCAACCAGTCCGCTTGGCAAAGGCAGGTTCCGCTCTGCGCGGAGACTCGATGGGGCCGGGCATGATCCAACAAGAAATGCTGGCGGTGAAGACGCTGGGGACGTGTCGCATCACGTCGCCAATGGCCGCGATGTTGGAACGCCGCGCTCCGAGCCTGCATTACGTCGAAGAGACGGACGGCGTGTTGTTCGACAGCACCCTTTCGGCTCACCAAGCCCGACA
>CAZILR010001080.1:0-2024 GCA_964539995.1 uncultured Planctomyces sp. | reverse complement strand
CCCCAGCCGCTCCAAAACGTAAAGGGCACTTTCGGCTCGCAGGTTCGCACCCCAGGCTTCAGGGACGGCTCGGCGTTTGATGATCGGCAGTTCGCGGATGATGCGGATGTTCTGTTTCTCGCACAGGCCGCGGAAATCGCGGAGCGTCATGAAATGGATGTTCGGGCTGTTGTACCACTCGTAGGGGAGCGATTCCGTGATCGGTGCCCGGCCCTGCCACAGCACCTGAAACCGCACCTGCCAGTAGCCGAAGTTCGGAACGACGACCAACCCGCGCCGAGCCACCCGCAGCATTTCCTCCAGCACGAACTGCGGACGCTGCACCTGCTGCAACGTCTGGCTGAGCACCGCGAAATCGAACGATTGGTTCGGAATCTCCGACAACCCTTGATCGAGATTCGCTTTGACCGCCGGCACGCCTCGCTCGATCGCACCCAACAGATGCTCGGCATCCAAGTCGACCCCTTGCACGTTGCAGCCATGCTCGTCGCGTAACCGCGCGAGCAGCCGGCCATCGCCGCAGCCCAAGTCCACGACCCGGCTGCCACGATCAACGTGCTGCAAAATGATCTCGTCCGTCAACGCCGCCGTCGGGTCCGGCATGCAATATCGCTTAGCCATGTGAACTCCTGAAGAATCCGTACCGCGACCGTCAGGGAGCGGCCAGCAGCGACAACCATCGGGCCGCTCCCTGACGGTCGCGGTACGGCTCTGAGTTTATCGCATGGCCGACGATTCCACCTTCCGGCGGCAACACAAATCGAACACATCGCCGGGAGAGAGCAATTCGTACTTTTGATCCGCCGCCTTCGGCCAATAGCGGTCGTGGATGACGACCTGGCTCGCGCCGATGACTTTGAAGCGGCGGCCGGTGACGACGATCGCCGTCCCTTCGTCGACGCCGATTCCCAGCAGACCCGGATAGGTGTCGAGGACTTCGGCGAGGTCGTTCTCTCGCTTGCGAGCGATGACATGCTGGTCAATCGCCGTGCAGTTCATGAACCCAAAACCGAACTCGTGCCCTTTCGCCATCATGATTGTGTTGCCTTCGGGAGCGCCCCGCACAAGGTACGAGCCTTGAATCGTCGCTCCCGCCGAGCTGCCGCCGATGACGCCACCGCGAGCCAGCACGCAGAACAACTCGCAGTGAGTCCGTGTGCCCAGATAAGAGTCCACCAGCCGCCATTGTCGGCCGCCGTCGATCCAGACTCCTTTCGCGCGTCGCAACGGAGCGACGAATTCCTCCGAGTTCGCGACCGCTCGATCGCGCGTGTGCAAGACCGTGATGTCCTTGGCACCCGCGCGAGAAAGAAAACTCTTGGCCACATATTTCTCGTCCCAGTCTTCGCCCGCGTTTGCTCCCGGAACGAGCACGAATGGCGAGTCGATCCCGCCTGCTCGGTCTACGAATTCTTGGACGATCTCTTTTCCCATCTTCCCGCCGCCGACGATCAGCAACGAGCCGTTCTGCGGTCCGACCGACTGAGCCGATGCGGGTGAGGTAAACAACCAACAGAAAAGCCAAACACCGAGAAATCGCGGCCCGTAGCCACGCTCACCAGAGCGTGGGTGGTTCCGAACGACGACCCACGCTCTGGCGAGCGTGGCGACAACACCAATTCGCATGACATCACCTTTTCCCGAGCGCAGGAAAAAGCCTCTGGCGATCAGCGATCACCAGAGGCCGCATTGACTTCGGCCGGAAGCGCTACAGGCCGGAGTCAAATTTCACGAGCGATCCCGCCGGCTTGTCGCTTCCCTCGGCAACAGTGCCGAACACGGCGACGTACAGCACGCCATTCTTGTCGAACGCGCACGCCGTCGGCTTGTCGAGACTCGCGATCTTCACCGCTTTGACCGCGTCGCCGTCGATGTCCAGGCGGAACAGGCCGCCCGCTTTCGGGTCGCTCCACGAGTAATCGGTCGCGTACAGCTTCTTGGTCTTCGGGCTGTAAGCCAGGCCGGCGATGTCGTTCAGGCCGGTCTTGTAGTTCTTCTTGAGCTTGCCGGTTTCCGGATCGTAG
>CAZILR010001079.1:0-2032 GCA_964539995.1 uncultured Planctomyces sp. | reverse complement strand
CTGTGGGTCGTCAACGTGTTGAATGCCGATGACCCCGACGGCCAGGAATTGCCAGCGGCGGGCGAGCGATTGAATTTTCATGTCGAGCGATTGCAGCCGTCGCGCGAGTTGTCCGTGCCTGGATTCCCGATCCGTTTTCAAACGCGAGTCCGATTCAGCGGCGGTTCGACCAGCGTGACTCGGCAGGTGCATTTCGAGGTTGATGGCCAACGGCTCGCCGAGCGGACGCAGTCGGTCACGCTCTCACCGGGCGGCGAGGCGAACGTCGAGTTTGAGCATCGCTTCGAGGCGACCGGCTCGCATCTCGTGCGAGTGGCTCTCGATGCCGATGACTTGCCGACGGACAACGTCAGCGAAGCGGTGATCGTCGTGGCCGAGGCGGTGCCGGTCCTGCTCGTTGATGGCGATCCGCGTCCGGAGCCGGTGCAGAGCGAGACGTTTTTTATTCACGCCGCGCTGGCCGCGACTGGCAACGAAACTCCGTGGGTCAAACCGACGACCGTGAAATGGGCTGACTGGACGCCTCAAAGTAGCCCTCTCGCTCCGCGAGAGGAAAAGCCGAACGCTGCACCGGCTTCGTTTCCACAGGTGAAGCCCAATCAACCAGCCGTGCCTGATGCGCGTTCGGCTCTCCTCTCGCGGAGCGAGAGGGCTACAGTGAACGACCTCGACAAGTACGCGGCCGTCGTGCTGGCGAACGTGCCAAAGTTGACCGATGCTCAACTCGCCGCGCTGACCGATTATGTGCGGCGCGGCGGTGGCGTCGGACTGGCGCTGGGCAATCAGATCGAGCGGGACAGCTACAACCATCAGCTCTTCGCGGACGAGACCGGCTTGCTCGGCGTGTCGCTCAAGGACATTGAGTCGGAGACTCCAGAGCAGCGCGAGCAAGGGGTGATGATCGCCAACGCGACGCTCGAATCTCCGTGGCTGCAACGCTTCCGAGCCGAACGCGGCGCGGCTTTCACGACCGCTCGGTTCAGCCGCTGGTGGCAGGTGGAGATTGCGGAAGGGGATGTGGGGGGGAAGGAAGGCGGAAGGCAGAAGGCAGAAGGCGTGGAAGGCGAGTTGGAATCGAAAGCGGTTGAGCGTCCGCCTGCGATCGCGTTGGCTCGGTTGCAGACCGGCGCGCCGTACCTTGTCGGAGGTCAGTTTGGTCGCGGCAACGTGTTGCTGCTGACGTCGCCATTGGACGCCGATTGGAACACACTGCCGGCGCGTCCGGACTTCGTGGCATTCGTGCATGAGTTGCTGTTTCAGCTCGCGTCGCGTCGCGGTGAGCGGAACGTCGCAGTCGGACAGCCGTTGGTCAGCCCTCTGCCGAATGTGGCTCTGCCGGTCGAAGCCGGAGCTGAAGTCAGCGAAGTAAACTTCGTCATCGAAGGGCCGGATGGTGAACCGCACGAACCGAAAGTGAATGGCGAGGGAGCGGCTCGGCTGTTGGTGTTCGACGATACGTCGCTGCCCGGGGTGTATGTCCTGCGCCGCCGCGAGCTGGACGACGAGAAGCGTTTGGCCGGCAAGGCCGATGCGGATCGCAAGCCGGTTGCGCCGGGAAAAGACAAACTCGCGAAGCCACTGGCCGCACAAGGCCGTGAGTTGTTCGTGGTCAATGCGGATCGCGCCGAGTCCAATCTCACACCGTTGACGGATGAGCAAATCACTTCGATTACCGCCGACGAGCGTTTGCAGTTCATCCGCGAAGGGCGTGAGATTCAGGCAGCGGCATCCAACGAATTGCCGCGACACGAACTGTGGCAACTGTTGTTTCTGGCGTTCCTCGCGGACACGTCCGGTCAGTTGCTCGACGCGCTGGATCAGCTCGTTGAGCGGACTCGCAGTCTTGGCTTTCGCGGCTTTGGTGGCGGCCATGATCGATTTCCGTATGTAGGTTGGCTGGGGGCGCGCGTCGGCTGACTTGTCGGACATGGGTGCCACGGGGTCAGCGGGACGGCCGCATTTTGTGGGAGCCCGTCGTTGTATGAGAGACGGATTGTCAAACAATGCCGGCGTTTGCCGCCCGCTCGGACGA
>CAZILR010001078.1:0-2035 GCA_964539995.1 uncultured Planctomyces sp. | reverse complement strand
GCACAACGAGAACTTCAACTTCCATCTGGAGCAGCTCGGTGAGTGGGACCAACCCTGTGCCACGCTGATCGGCGACCTCGCTGATCGTGGGATGCTGGAATCGACACTGGTCGTCGTGCTCTGCGAGTTCGGCCGCACACCGAATATCAACCACCTGTTCGGCCGCGATCACTGGGGCAATGCCTGGTCGGTCTGTGTCGGTGGGGCAAAGATCATCCCCGGCGCGGTCATCGGCAAGACGAACGACAACGGCACGCAAGTCACCGACCGCGAAGTGACCGCCGGCCATCTCTTCCACACCTACTTGAATGCGCTCGGCGTGGATTCGTCCGGCTCATTCGACATCGGCGGCCGACCGATGCCGATCGCCGACCCCGCTTATCAGGGAATCAAAGAGTTGATCGCGTAAGGTTGGCTACAGGCTACGGGAATCCTTGCATGTCGTAGCCCGAAGCCTGAAGTCCGTAGCCTGCCTTTACTGCAACTGCACGATCTTCGCGCCGGAGTAGTAGTAGCGCACGATCTCGTAGCCGGACTTTCCCAACAGGCTCTGGCCGCGAGCTCCCCACTGGCACAGTCCGACCGCGTGGCCGTGACCTCGGCCGTCGAAGTGCAGCGTGTTGGACTTTCCGGTCTCGTTGATCGTGAAGAACGGGCTGTAGAGCGTCGATACGGACAATTGTCGGCGCAGCGTCGCGGCCGAGATGCGATGGGCGCGTTTGCCGTCGCTGACCGCGAACTCCGGGACATCGGTGCCGCGATCGGGATTTCCGCTGGCCAGCTTGATGGATTGCAGTTTGTCGAGCGTCTTACCGTCCGAGCGGAAATACGCCTTGAGCTTTGTCTCGACGTCCGCTTTCGGCAGATCGGCCTGCCAGCGATACAGCTTGGCCTCGCGGCAAAAGTCGCACGGAACGCTCTTCAGAGCGGTGACCGCGTCCGCGAAGACCGCGTTCCCTTGTGTCGTGTGTCCCCCGCACGCGGCCGAGTAGTATGTGCGGAACAGCCGCCCTTGAAACGTGCAGACCATGCCCGTCGTGTCGCGCACGACTTGGCGACTCGCTTCGCTCTCGCCGGCCAAGCGGCGCGAGCCATCGCGGTATTGAAAGCCGAGATACTTCTGGCTGCTCGTCGATGCGAACAGATCGAATTCCGAGTCCCCTTCATCGCTACGAACCACGTCGAGCGCGTACGTCCGCGCGACAATGGCCTGAGCCTTGCGAGCCTCGACACCGAACGACGTTGGCATCTCGCTGTCCACGACGCTCGCGAGATAATCCCCCAACGGCAACACGTTGACGGCGAGCACTCCGCCGCCCGATCTCCGAAACAGCCGCAGGTTGCCCCGGTACTCGTGACCGTTGACCCAAATCGAGGGTGACTGCGTCGCGACGATCTCCAGCCGAGTCACCGCGTGTTCGGTCTTGCCGATCTTGAATCCGTTGCTTGTGGCGGTGACGGTGCTCGAACCTAACGACTGTCCGCGCGACAGAACTTTGTCGCTGCCCACCGGCCGAAGCTGATACGGTCCATCAATCGACAACTCAATTTGCTTCTGTGGTGAAGAAGTTACCGCCACCCGCACGGTCGTCTGATCGGTCCTCGACAAAGTCTTCGAGGTCGCCGCCAGCGATTCGGAGGGCCCGCCCGTCAACGATTCGCGAGGCGGACGCCGCAAACTCCACGGCACAACGACCAGCACGGCGACAAGTGCCAGCAAACTCAGCGAAAGGGCGGCGAAGCGGGCGTGTTTCATGGGACCAAGTCGTGGAGTCGATTTGAAGTGGGGCTCGCAGGCAGCTTCTCGGAATTCTCGTCAGGCAGCAACACGGAAAATGTGGTGCCGTGCGGAGACGAGTCGGTCAGTTCGATGCGGCCGTCGTTGCGTTCCAGGATCAGGCGGCAGACGAACAAGCCCAAGCCAGTGCCGGTTTCCTTGGTCGTGAAGTACGGTTGAAAGAGGCGTGCTCGGTCTGCTTCGGCGATGCCGCAGCCGTTGTCGTGGATCGCCACTCGCAGCCAACGGTCGTCGCGC
>CAZILR010001077.1:0-2035 GCA_964539995.1 uncultured Planctomyces sp. | reverse complement strand
GTTGGGAAAGAGTGCCGAAGGTGGGAGTCGAACCCACACACCCGTGAGGATACGGGATTTTGAATCCCGCGCGTCTGCCATTCCGCCACTTCGGCTCATTGGAGGGGCGACATCTTAGGGACGACGAATTGCGATGCAAGCAAGCCGCGAGGGAGCGAAGACGGCGAAGTCGTAGCGCTCTTCACCGGCGGTTCCGCGCAGGATTGTCTACTTGATCAATCCCGCCAGGCGCAGCGCTGCTTCGTAGTCTTCTGGGCGATTCAGATTACGGAGCGAGTCTAGCTTTGGGTCCACCGCTCTCAATTCGTCGATCGAGACCTCGACCGAGTCAGATGCCTGGATGAGGAACAACGGCCGCAGTCGTTGAGCCGCGACAAGCTGGCGGGTTCTTTCCGCCAACGACGTCCGATAGACCGCTGCCAACGGGTGATGAAAGTCTCCCTCTTTCGGGACGGCTAACTCGTGGCTGCCTAGCCGACGGACCATCTCGGCGATGAACTCGGGACGGAGCAGCGGCACGTCGCAGGACGAGACGAACGCAGATTCGACTTGGCCGGAGAGAGCTTGTAATCCAACGGCCATTCCGGCCAAGGGGCCGAGGTGCTCCTGTTCGTCGCGCAGGATTCGGACGTCGCTGGGGAGCGGCGGAATTACCTGGCCGGCAGCGGCGACGACGACGACCGGGCTCAGCGTCGTGCGAAGAATCCGAACGACTCGCGCGAGCATCGGCTCGTCCCCAAACGGCAGCGTCAATTTCGGCTGCCCCATGCGCGAGCTGCGACCGCCGCACAGTACGATGCCGCCGACGGATTGAGACACGGTTGCCGGCTCCATAAACTCCCTCGCACGATGGACGAGCCTTGGTACAAAGACGGCTTGCAGTTTAGCTGCACCGGCTGCGGAAACTGCTGCACGGGACCAGCCGGTTATGTTTGGGTCTCCGAAACGGAGGTCGCCCAAATCGCGGAACTCCGGCAGCAGTCGATTGGCGAGATCAAGATTTTTCACACCCGGCTGGTCGGAGCGAAACTCTCGCTGACCGAGTTCGCCAATGGCGACTGCACGTTTTTCGATCCGGAGACCCGGCGCTGCACGATCTATGCGGCTCGACCGACCCAGTGTCGCACTTGGCCCTTCTGGCACAGCAACTTACGCAGCCAGGAAGCCTGGGATCGGATGCGGCAGGCCTGCCCCGGAGCCGGCCAAGGACCGTTGATTCCGCTCGACGTGATTGAGGCTCAGGCCAGTCAGTTGGAGCTTTAGGAACTCTGGATTGAGCCCGCAAAGCTGATCGGTTTTTCCGATTTTGCGGATTGGACTGGAGTTGCTGGTCATGCCGAACCGAAAAAGGATGATGAGTCCATCTGCTCGACTTGTTCGAGCTGTGGACTGGAGGTCTCCAGCCCAAGGTTCCGTTCCGCGACTTGACACTAAATCAAGTTTGTGACTACCGTTGCGACCTATTCGTGGGTTGTAACACCCTCTGCGGATCGGTGACTTTTGGCAGGAGACTTCCGTCGTGACCAAGAAAGAGATCGTCAAAACCATCTCGGACAAAATTGGCCTCACGCAGTTGAAGACGAAGGAAATCGTTCAGCAAACCTTCGATGCCATCGTGGATACGTTGGTCGAAGAACGCCGGATCGAACTTCGGAACTTTGGAGTCTTTGAAGTCAAGAAGCGAGCGGCCCGAAAGGCTCGCAATCCTCGCACGGGAGAACGGGTGGACGTGGCGGAGAAATACGTCGTCACGTTCAAGCCCGGCAAGGAGATGGAAGAAAAAGTCCGCATGTTGGAACTGGCCGAAGCTGCGAAAGCTCGTGGCGAGGCCCCCCCAGCAAGTCCCACCATTTAAGTCCCGTCTGATTGCCCGCCAAAACACGTCTCGCTTCCGGATCCATTGTCAAAACTCGATGTCAGGGAGGACATCATGCGAAAGCTCGTCTGTACCGGCCTACTGCTGGCAACTACCGCCCTGCACGTTGGATGCGTCATCCCGATGTATTCGGCTGACCCGGCCGTTCGTGCTCGTCAG
>CAZILR010001076.1:0-2036 GCA_964539995.1 uncultured Planctomyces sp. | reverse complement strand
CCTGAAACGCTCGGCAATCCTGTCGCGGAGCGACAGGGCTACAAAAATCACAGCCGCTTCGCGTTGCCTTCGGCCGACAACGCCGTCGAATCGTTTTTGTCGGCACAAGTCGGCGGAGACGTCGCCGTTCCAGCGGCTCCCCGCTTGTTTTTGACGGTGGCTCCGGCGGATGATGTCGAGACTGCGCAACTAGAAATTCACACGGTCTTGCGCCTCGACTCGACGGAACTGCCATGCCTGATTTCCTCGCTCTCGATTGGGAACACGGACAAGTTTGCGGCCTGGATGCGGAGGTCACGCATTCCGGAGTTCGCGTCCGCAAGGCGTTCACCCTCAAGTGGCCGGAGGGAAAGTCTCCCTCGGAAGACGCTCCGGCCGCCGGCGGTTGGTTGAACGAGCAATTCAAATCGCTGGGTCTGACCGCCAAGAACGTGCTGGTCACCGTGCCTCGCGAAGACGCCGTCGTGCGAGTGCTCGAAGTCCCGAACGTGCCGGATGCCGAGTTGCCGAACGTCGTCCGTTTCCAAGCGGCGGCGAAGTCGGCTCGGCCGCTCGACACATTGCTGTTGGACTTCTTGCCGCTGCCTCGACGCGAAGGAGTCGCCGGCCGCGAGGTGTTGGTCGCGACGATCGGCCGCGAATTGCTCGATCCCCTGAAACTGGTGTTGTTGCGCACCGGCTGCGAATTGGCCGGAGTCAGTCTGACCGCCACGGCGATGGCTGAACTGATCGCTCGGTTGGAGAAGTCCGATCCGCCGCCACCGCAGTCGGTCGAGTTGGCGATCATCTCGCATGAGCATCTGGTCGAGATCACGCTGTTGCGAGACCAAGCCTTGCTGCTGACGCACGCCGCGCGATTGCCGGACGATGCGACAACTCCAGAGCGTGAACAACAAGCGATCGTCGCCGAAGTGAACCGCAGTCTCGTCGCGCTCAAGCGGCAGCATCCGGAGCTCGCGTTGTCACGGACTTGGCTGTGGGGCGATCCGACCAGTTTGCATGGCTTGGCCGGCGTGCTTCGCAAACGATTCGCCTGTGATGTGAATGTCGAAGACCCGCTGGTGCTGCCGGGCCTGACATTCGATGGGGACGGTTCCGTGACCTCGCACGCGCTGTTCACTGGCCCGGTCGGACTGTTGTTCGGTCAGACTGGCCGGCGCGCTGAGTCGCTCGATTTTCTGCATCCACGTCAACCGGTCGTGCCGCGCGATCTGCGGCGTGTGTACGGGACTGCGAGCAGCGCGGCAGCCGTGCTGTTGATTGTCAGCGCCTTCGGCTGGCGATGGTACACCGTCAGCTCGCTGGAATCCGAAACGGCACAGCACAGAACGGATGCCGAATCACTCAAAAGGGAAATTGATGGCTCGGCGGCGATGGTCAAGAACGTCAATGCGATCGGCAAGTGGACGGATCAACGAGTCGCGTGGTTGGATCGGCTCTTCGAATTGTCCGAGGCGATGGAGGGCACCGACCGGCGATACCTCACGAAACTGAATGGTCAGCCGGGAGCGGCCGGAATCGTCGGCGTCGTGCGCGGCGACGGATTCGCGAAGGACCGCGACGACATCGACGACCTCGCGACCAAACTGGCAAGCCACGAAGGAATCACGGTCACGCCGCACCAAGTGGCTCGCCCCGGCACGGACGGCGATTACCCGTGGAAGTTCGATCTGGACGTCTCTTGGAAGCCGGTGAAGAAGAAGGGGTTAGGGGCTGGAGGTCAGGGGCTAGGGGAAAAAGCTCCGACAACTCCGCCCAAAAAATGATGGCGTAAGTCGCCTTTGAATTCTTTCCCTAGCCCCCAGCCCCTAATCCCTAGCCCCTATGTGGTGATCCGATGCAGATGCGTGACAAAGTCCTGGCGAGTGGCTTGGGGGCGGCGGTCGCGTTTTACTTCGTCCCCGTGGTTTGGGAGTGGTTCGTCACGCCCGTGGAAGACGCCGAGCGAACTCTGGCGGCTGCGAAGAAGATTCACGACGACCGCGATTACGAACGCCTGAGCATCTTCACGAAGCAGAAGCAGCTCACAGAGTGGA
>CAZILR010001075.1:0-2038 GCA_964539995.1 uncultured Planctomyces sp. | reverse complement strand
GGCGGCCCGGCGGCGATTCTCGCGAAGGAAAACATCCGCAAGGTCGATGTCGTCGAGTTCCAAGAACTCGGCATGGAGGCGATCTGGAAAATTGAAGTCGAAGATTTTCCGGCGTTCATCCTGGTGGACAACAAAGGCCACGACTTCTTTGCGGATGTCGGGCCGGGCTGCTCACATTGAGCACTCGTTTAACCGCCACGCCATTGATCCACTCACGCTGACTTACGAAAAGAAATGAAACGATGCCACGCTTGATTCTGTTTTTGCTGTGCGTCACGACCATCACCGTACATGCGGCCGATCCCGCGGTGCGAATTGTTGGAGAAGCCGGACAATGGCAGTTCGAACGCGATGGGCAGCCTTACTTCGTCAAAGGAGTGGGAGGTGACGGATCGTTGGAATTGCTCGCCAAGCTGGGCGGGAATTCCGTGCGGACTTGGGGCGAAGATGGATTGCGGAAGAAATTGGATGAGGCTCAAAAGCACGGGCTGACCGTCACGGCGGGGATTTGGCTGGGACAAGTGAGGCAGGGATTTGACTGGTCGGACGCGGCGAGTCTCGTGCAGCAGCGACAGAAGGTGCGCGAGGTTGTCGAACAGCACAAAGATCATCCGGCGTTGTTGGTCTGGTCGCTCGGCAATGAAATGGAAGACCCCGCTGGAAAGAACGGGGCGGTGTGGGCCGAGATCAACAATCTCGCTCGGCTGGTGAAGTCGATCGACTCGCGGCATCCGACCATGACCGTCGTCGCCGAGATTGGCGGAGACAAGGTCAAGAACCTGCACGCACTTTGCCCGGACATCGACATCATCGGCATCAATTCGTATGCCGGAGCGGCGTCGGTCGGTGAGCGGTATCGGAAGCTGGGTGGCACGAAGCCGTACCTTCTGACCGAGTTCGGTCCGCCCGGCATTTGGGAAATCCCGAAGGACGAGAGCGGCGCGTACCGAGAACTCACCAGCACGGAAAAGGCGGAGGCTTATCGGAAAGCGTATCGCAGCGCGGTGCTCGAACAGCCGGGCGTCTGTCTCGGTTCGTATGCCTTCTTGTGGGGGCAGAAGCAAGAAGTCACCGCGACGTGGTTCTCACTCTTGCACGATGGCTCGCGAGTGGCGGCGGCCGATGCGCTCACGGAGTTGTGGAATGGCAAGCCGGTCGCGAATCGGTCTCCGGCCATCGAGTCGTTCAAATTCGAGGGGAGCGGCAAGCGAAAGCCAAATGATCTCGTGCGATTTGAACTGCGAACGTCTGATCCGGAGAAGGACGAACTCAAGATCTCCTGGCAGTTGCGATTCGATCCGGAAGAATACGGCACCGGCGGCGATGCGGAATCGGAATCGCCCGCCGTGAAGAGCGCCGTTGTTCGCTCCGACGCGACGTTCGCCGAGGTCAAGCTGCCGTCGGACGGCGGGCTGTATCGACTCTTCGCGGTTGTGAAGGATCAACACGGCGGAGCGGCCGTCGCGAATCTCCCGGTGCGAGTCGATGCGCCGTTGAAAGCGCTGACCGCTCGCAAGGCGGAGTTCCCGTTGATCGTCTATGCCGAAGCGGATTCGCCGCAGAACTACATTCCCGCTGGTTGGATGGGGGACACGAAGTCGATCAAGCTCGATCCGATGTGCTTGGAGCAGCCTCACGCCGGCAAGACGTGTCTGCGTTGCGACTTCACCGCCGACAAAGGCTGGGGTGGAGTCGTCTGGCAAAACCCCGCTCAAGATTGGGGCGACCGCGCGGGTGGCTTCGATCTCACCGGAGCCAAACGGCTGACGTTTTGGGCTCGCGGTGAGAAGGGGGGCGAGGTCGTCAGTTTTCAGTTCGGCATCCTCGCCCGCGACAAACGCTTCTTCGATACCGGCAAAGGGAGTCTCGAAAAAGTTACGCTGACTCGCGATTGGAAGCAGTACGAACTCACGCCGAACAACCAAGACCTCACACGCATCAAGACCGGCTTCGTGTGGAATCTGGCCAGCGGCGGCGAACCGATCACGTTCTATCTCGACGACGTGCAATGGGAGCGATGAGGGCACGGAGACGAGAT
>CAZILR010001074.1:0-2039 GCA_964539995.1 uncultured Planctomyces sp. | reverse complement strand
TGCGACTAGCGTCGCCGAAAATCGTCGATGAACTGGTGCCGTCGCTGCTCAAGCCGGCTCAAGTGCATCAGGTCTTGGAGAATCTGCTGCGCGAACGAGTCCCGATCCGCGATCTCGAAACGATCCTAGAGACGCTCGGCGACTACGCCGACCGGACTCAAAACACAGCGCTGCTGACCGAATACGTTCGATCTGCGTTGGCTCGCACGATTTGTCAGCGGCATCGCGACGAGCAGCGTGTGCTGCGAGTGCTGACGCTTGACCCGGACCTCGAAGACGTCATCGCTGCCGGAGTTGATTTCCGCGAGAGCGGACTCGTTGTGAAGTTGTCACTCGCTACGAGCGACGTGATTCGGCAGTCACTGACAGAAACGCTGGCCGCGACCGAAGCCAACGTGGTGCTGGCGACCTCGTCGTCCGTGCGGCTTGGTCTGCGACATCTCACTGCCACCGCGTTTCCCCGTTTGACGATTCTGAGTTTGAACGAAATCTCTCGTGACACGCAGATCGAGTCGCTAGGGCAAGTCGCCAGCATCGCGCCGAGAGCAGGAGTGATTCATGCCTGATATCCGAACTTTTCGAGCGGCCTCGATGCAGGAAGCGATGCGGATCATGCGTCGTGAACTTGGTGAGGATGCCGTTGTCGTCAACACGCGGTCGATCGTGCAGCGACGAGCGTTGCCGTTTTTGAAAGCCAAATGCGAAGTTGAGGTCTCGGCTCGAACTGGCAGCAAAACAAAATCGCGTGCCACGGCTGTCTCAGCCGTGTCGAGTGTGCAGCAAGCCGGAATCACGACTGAAACAGCCGTGGCACGAATCCCCGAAGACTCCCGCATCTTGTCGCCATCACTGTTGGCGGAGCATCTCGAACGTGAATTGCTCGAACCGAATCGCTTTGCACCGAGCGACCACGGCATCGAACTCAGCCCTAGCCTCGAACGATTGATCGCCGTGCCAACCTCCAAGGCGACGAGCGGCAAGCCAAATGTCGCGTTTTCGGACAAGACGAACATCCCGACGCTGTCGCAACTCCAGATGTCAGGACAACTCGATGAGCGGCTCGATTCGATTCAGCGGATGCTCGAAAGTCTGAACAAGGCGCGGCATCTCGGTGGCGACAGTGAAGTGCCTCCGGAATTGTTTCAGCTCTACACCGAACTGCTCGACAGCGATGTCGAAGAAGAGATCTCGCGCGACCTGATCTTCGGAGTCCGCCGGCATGTGAAGCCGGAACAGCTCCACGACCATGACTACTGCAAGTCGATGCTGACGGGACTCGTCGAGTCGGACTTCCGCACGGCGTCGCCGATCAAGCCGACTCCTGGACGTCGCCGAGTGGTCGCACTGGTCGGTCCGACTGGCGTCGGCAAGACGACCACGATCGCGAAGCTCGCTGCCAACTTTCGATTGCGTGACGGCATCAAAATCGGACTGGTCACGGTGGACACGTTTCGCGTCGCAGCGGTCGAGCAACTCCGCACCTATGCCGAGATTATCGACCTGCCGATGAAGGTCGTGACCAGTCCGCTCGAAATGCGGCGCGCGTTGGACGAGTTGGTCGGACTCGATCTGATTCTGATCGACACCGGCGGACGCAGCCCGCGTGACGAGTTGAAGATTCAAGAACTCAAAGCATTGCTGGCGGAAGCTCAAGTCGATGAAGTGCATCTCGTTCTCAGCCTGACGGCTGGAACCAGCAGCCTGCGCGCCGCATGCGAGAAGTTCGCCGCTGCGAATACGACCGCGTTGATTCTGACCAAACTCGACGAAGCGGCCGGAATGGGCTCGCTGCTGACGGCGGCTCGCAAGTTGCCGCTGCCGGTGAGCTACCTGACGACCGGACAAGACGTGCCCGATGACATCGAATCGGCAAACGCCAGTCGCATGGCTCGGCTGGTGCTCGGACAAGAGAAGCTGGAGACGTAGCAATCCCAATGCGTGACCAAGCCTCATCTCTGCGAAACCTCATCCAACGCCGCTCGGCCGATGCGCCGATGGCGGCGGGTGAGCGTGCGCGCATCGTCGCGTTCACGAGCGGC
>CAZILR010001073.1:651-2041 GCA_964539995.1 uncultured Planctomyces sp. | reverse complement strand
GACTACATCGGCTGACGATCCCGCCTTCGTCGCGGACCATCGAACACTCAAGAAGGAACATCGCCCATGAGAGACTTCGTTCGCGTTGCGTTGGTTTTGTCGTTGTGGATGTTCGTTGCGGAAGCCATCCCGCATGCCGTCGGCCAAGAATTGCAGCAGCCTGAGAGCTACCTCCGGCTGAATTACATCAAGTCCGAGCACATGATCCCGATGCGCGACGGCGTGAAGCTGTTCACGTCGGTCTTCGTACCGCGCGACACGACCAAGACGTACCCGATCATGATGAAGCGAACGCCATACGCCGTCGGGCCGTATGGCGAAGACAAATATCCGGCGCGAGTTGGACCCAGCGAACACTTCGTGAAGGCGGGATACATCTTCGTGAATCAAGACGTGCGCGGGCGGTTCGCGTCCGAAGGAGAGTTCACGCAAGTCACGCCGCACATCCCGAACAAGTCGAAGCCGACCGACGTGGATGAAAGCTCGGACACGTTCGACACGATCGAATGGCTGCTGAAGAACATCCCAAATCACAACGGTCGAGTCGGCATGGCGGGCATTTCGTACCCCGGCTTCTACGCGGCGGCCGGAATGATCGACGCTCATCCGGCGCTGAAGGCGGTCTCGCCGCAAGCTCCCGTCGGCGATTGGTACTTCGACGACTTTCTGCATCACGGATCGTTCTTCTTGGCTCATGCGTTTAAGTGGTTGACCGGCAACGACCGCGAGCGTCCCAAGCCGACCACCGAACCCGCGAAGCCGTATGTCTACCCGACTCCCGACGGGTACAAGATGTTTCTGGAGGCTGGCTCGGTCGAGAACATCGACAAACTGTACCTCAAGGGAACGATCCCATTCTGGAAGGACATGATGCTGCACCCGAACCGCGACGAGATCTGGCAGAAGCGTGCGATCAACCCGCATCTGAAAAACGTCGCTCCGGCTGAGATGACCGTCAACGGTATGTACCACGCATAAGACCTCTACTGTACGATCAAAACGTATCACTCGGTCGAAAAACAGAACCCAAAGGTCAACAACGTGCTGGTCGTCGGCCCGTGGCATCACGGCGGCTGGGCGAGCGTTGATGGCGACAAGCTCGGTAACGTGACGTTCGGCTCGAAGACGAGTGCGTTCTATCGCGAGCACATCGAACTGCCGTTCTTTGAGAAATATCTCAAGGACAAAGACCACCCCGCGCCCGCCGAGGCGACCGTCTTCGAGACCGGCTCGAACGCCTGGCGAACCTTCGACCATTGGCCGCCGAAGAAAACCGAAACCAAACAGCTCTTCGTGCGTGAAGGAGGCAGCTTGCAGTTCGCACCTCCCGAAAAAACCGCGACCGATGCGAACTTCGACGAGTTCGTCAGCGACCCGAACAAGCCAGTCC
>CAZILR010001073.1:0-641 GCA_964539995.1 uncultured Planctomyces sp. | reverse complement strand
TGGTCGACGACCAACGCTTCGCCTCGCGTCGGCCAGACGTGCTGACGTATCAGACCGACGTCTTCACCGAAGACACCGTAGTCGCCGGCCCGATCGAAGCCGATCTGTGGGTTTCGACCACCGGCACCGACGCCGATTGGGTCGTGAAGCTGATCGACGTGCGGCCGGATGCTCCCGAAGGGACACCGCTGGCCGGCTATCAAATGCTGATCCGCAGCGAAGTCATTCGAGGTCGCTTCCGCAACGACTACGCCAAGCCCGAACCGTTCAAACCGGGCGAACCGACGCGCGTCCGGTTTGAACTGCTCGACGTGCTACATCGATTCCAAAAGGGACACCGCCTGATGGTGCAAATCCAGAGCACCTGGTTCCCGCTCGTGGATCGCAACCCGCAGACGTTTGTCGACAACATCTATTTCGCGAAGCCCGAAGATTTCAAAAGGGCAACGCACCGAGTCTTCCGCTCTGCGGCGCATCCGACGAGCTTGAAGCTAGGAATCTTGCCTTCACCGAAGTCGCTGACATCGAACTAGCACCGTTCATTTGGTCGTCGGCTTGAACGACTCGAACACGTCGGCCAGGACTTTGTCGGCGAGGCGGCCAGCCTCGTCGAGGATCAGATCCTTGGCTTCGGGTAGCAG
>CAZILR010001072.1:0-2045 GCA_964539995.1 uncultured Planctomyces sp. | reverse complement strand
CCGACGCCGACACCGGCGAGCACACCTTCGGCCGAATCGAGATACAGACCACCTTGCAGCTTCTTCGCGTCATGTGCTTGGATCGAGTGGCAACTGTAACAATGCTGCACGAGCACCGGCCTAATCTTCTGCTCGAAGAATTTCAGCCCCTCTTCGTTCGGAGCCTGTGCGAACACCGGCACCGCCGTCGCCGTCAGCAGAACAAAAACAATTGAGCGAGACTTCATCAAGAATCCTCATTCCGTTTTCAATTGGACGCCGCGCTGCTTGAGGGCGGTCTCCAGTTCGACGCAGTCGATTTTCTCAGGATTGATCAGAGCCGTCACGCGACCCTCTTTGAAACTGGCGGTCGCCATCTCCACACCAGGGAGCTTGTAGATCGCATCGTAAGCTCCCAAGCAACACCCTTTGCAGTCCAGACCAACGACAGGAATCTCGACCAGCGTAAGTTTGTCCTTGGGCAACGATCGTAGCGGCTTAATCCCGAACGTGTGCCGCGACGCTTGCCGCAAGAGGTTGTCGAATCGCTCGATGACTTGCTCCGGCTTAGCGTTGGGAAACACTTTCGCAGGATCGTACTCGAAGCTGGCTTCGGCGTTCTTGAAGTCGATGCTGACAAGTTTGAAATCCGGTAACTCTTTGAACGTCACACGCAGATCAGCCTCGCGATCCGTCGAGAACAGACCGGTGATCTGATGCTTGATCGGCTCGGCGGCTTTTGGCTTGTCGTCGGCGGTTGTTGCGTTGACGGCAAACAAGGTGATTGCGAGTGACAAGGTGACAAGGTGAGGGGGTGACACGGTGAGTCGGGCAATTGATCTCAAGAAAGTCTCGAACGTCCTGATGGATGGTGTCTTCATTTCAATTCTCCGTGACTCTGTCTGTCTGCGTTTCACCTTGTCACCCCTGCACCGTGTCACCTTGTCTGAAACAGCCGGCTCTGCGTGAGTTCATGAATCAACGTCCGAATGCCGCCACCCTTCTTCTGTGAATTCACGACGATGACGGCAATCTGATCGCGGTCGCTGAAGGAGACATCTCGGCCGGTGGCATAGATTGCGAACTGCTGCGCGAGGTTTCTCAGCAGACGGCTCGAATCAGCGGAGATCAGAGTTTGAAACTCGGTGATGTCTTTGAAGGCTCGCTCATCAGGCAACACGCCGCTGGCATCGACGCGCGGGCCGAGCTTGAAACTGATGCCGATGAATGGATCAATCGAGCCGCGCGGAGCAGCATCGCCGTCGCCGATCGAGCGATACCGCGTGCGCAATCCGCCGATGACATCGAACGCTTCCAGCGCGAAGCCCGGCGGGTCCATCTTCGCGTGACATGAGGCACACACGGCGTCCGTACGGTGTTTGTCGAGTTGTTCGCGGATCGTCTTCGCGCCACGCACGTCCGGCTCGATCGCCGGGATGTTCGGTGGCGGCGGCTCTGGCGGTTGACCGAGCAATCGATCCATCACGAACGCTCCGCGCGGGACAGGTGACGTCGTTGTGCCATTGGCCGTGATCTTCAAGATTGAAGCCTGAGTCAAAAACCCTCCGCGCGGACAATCCGCCGGCAGATCGACTCGGCGGATTTGTGAGCCGACCACCCCTGGAATGCCGTAATGCACTGCCAGCTTTTCGTTCAACATCGCGAATTTGGACCGCACCAGATGGCTGGCATCGAGGTTATTGTCGATCAACTCGCGGAAGTACGCTCGCGTCTCAGCGACCATCGAGTCCTGGAGGTAGGGATTGAATTCGGGATACAGCTTACGGTCGGGATCGGTGGATGCGATCTGCCGCAGCTTGAGCCACTGACCGAGAAAGTCTTCGATGAATCGCTGCGACTTCGAGTCTTTCAAAAGTCGTTCGGTCTCGGAACGCAGAACCTCCGGAGTCCGCAGCTTGCCGGACGCCGCCAACTCTGTCAGCCGATCGTCCGGCATCGAGTTCCAAAAGAGATACGACAGCCGGCAGGCGAGCGCGTAGTCGTCGACGTGGCCGACGCTGCCAGCGTCGGTGACCAGGGGGGGAGCAAAGGCCCACAGGTTAACG
>CAZILR010001071.1:0-2046 GCA_964539995.1 uncultured Planctomyces sp. | reverse complement strand
CTTGCCGCGATCCAATTCCAGAATCCACTTGGCGACGTTGTCGAGGAAGTACCGATCGTGCGTCACCGCGACGACGGTTCCGGCGAAGTGTTCGAGGAACCGTTCCAGCCACGCGACCGACTCGGCATCCAGGTGGTTCGTCGGCTCGTCGAGCAACAACAGGTCGGGGTTCTGCAACAGGATGTGACACAGCGACACACGCCGCTTCTCGCCACCGGAGAGTTTCGCAATCTCCGCGTCATCGGGCGGCAGCCGCATCGCGTCCTTCGCGACATCGAGCGTGCGATCCAACTCCCACAGGTTGTCGTGGTCGATCTTATCCTGACACTTGGATTGCTCTTCGAGCACCTTCTCCATTTCATCCGGCTCAAGCGGCTCGCCGAGTTTCAGATTGAGTTCGTTGTACCGATCGAGAATCGCGTGTGAGTCGGCGACCGCGTCATTGATGCACTCACCGACGGTTTTGTACTTGTCGAGCTTTGGCTCCTGCGCGAAGTACCCAATCTTGATCCCCTTGGCCGGCCGGACCTCCCCCATGAAGTCCTTGTCCTCACCCGCCATGATCTTGAGCAGCGTGCTCTTGCCCGACCCGTTGTTGCCGAGCACGCCGATCTTGGCTCCCGGATAAAACGCCAACCAAATGTCGCTGAGGACGACCTTCTCCTCGTACAAGCGGGTCAGCGACTCAATCGTAAAAATGTAATTATCGGCCATGTCTTCCTTCACTTTTGGACTGCGGCGATTCATCGCCGCTTCCCCTGCATTTCAAACACAAAAGCGGCGATGAATCGCCGCACTCCAAATTCGGGCCGCGAGTGATAGCACCTTCCGCGAAAAACCCAAGGCATCTCGCCACGAAAACTACCGCAGCAGATGCCACATGACGTAAGCCACCGGTCCCGCCAACAAAATACTGTCCATCAAATCCAGCAGCCCACCAAATCCCGGCAGCAACGCCGGAGCATCCTTCACCCCGACATCTCTCTTGATGAGCGACTCCGCCAAATCACCGATCAATCCCGCAAACCCAACAACAACTCCAAAAAGGAACGCTGGCCCGACTTGCCAAGCAACCCAATACATGCCGATGTACGGCCCTAACCATACCAGCCATACCACCGCCGCGAACCCGGCCGTCAGCAAATGGCCGATTCCACCGGAGATCGTCTTACCTGGGCTGAGCGTGGGAGTCATCTTTGGTCCACCAATCAGCCGTCCGAAAGTGTAGGCACCGACGTCCCCCATCTTCGTCGTGACAATGAGTGCGGAGAGTGCAAAGTAACCCACATTCAGCCCGATCCCCGAATAGTCCGTCCAACGCAACTGGCAAGTGAGTGCCAGCAACGCGCCAACGTATCCCACGGCGAACAACTCAATACCAAGTGTCGCGACATGTCGTCCGAGCCGCGGAGATTCCGTAGCTCCAGAGCTGATTCTTTCAAGCCGCGAGAACCGCAGAACCGCGTTCAGAATTGATCCAATAAAGACAATCCCGGTGGCCGGAACCAAGTATCGCCAACCTTCATGGCAATGCCCCATTGGCCATTGCCTCAACCAGGAAAATGGCCACCACGATGCAATGATCATCAGCCAGGTTCCGAGCAACACCAAGGCTAGGTTGGGTTGAAAATCTGCTGCACGAACTAACGTCACAAGTTCCCAAACACATCGAGTCGCTACCAACATCACGATCACAAATAAGACAGGCGCTCTGGTGCCGAGGTGATCGTCCCAAACGAACAACCCAACAGTTGCAGGGATCAACAGCGCGGACATCAGCAGGCGGTGTTTCAGCATGTCCGCTTACCTCGATATTCCGCCGAATCGGCGATCGCGAGTCGCGTAGTCGCGCAGGGCGTCGTGTAAATCGGTGGGACGAAACTCTGGCCAACATTTGGACGTAACCCAGAACTCGGCGTAGCTCGCTTGCCACAACAAGTAGTTACTCATCCGCATCTCGCCAGCCGTGCGGATCACCAAATCGGGATCGGGCATCCCTGCGGTGTCGAGATGTTCGGCGATCTTCTCTTCGTCGATCGCGTCCAC
>CAZILR010001070.1:0-2054 GCA_964539995.1 uncultured Planctomyces sp. | reverse complement strand
CGCCATTCGACGACAGGCCGCCGTGATTTTCCACTATCACGCTGATGTCATGCTTGGCACCGAATTCTGTCAGTTTACGCAATCCGTCTGCCGCGCGATCGACTTGCTCGTCGTAGCTGCCGGAGCTTTGAGCGTTCACGCGGATCGCATGACAGCCAAGAAACTTCGCGGCCTCGACCCACTTGTAGTGATTCTCGACCGCCGTCTGCCGCTTCTTCTCGTCCGCGTCACCGAGTGCTCCCTCACCATCGCACATGATGAGCAGCATCTTCACTCCCTCGCCGTCGGCTCGCTTCTTCAACTCGGTGAGGTACTCAGTGTTCTTCGCCTTGTCCTTGAAGAACTGATTCACAAACTCGATGGCGTTGATGCCGTAGTCGTGTTTGGCCGTCTTCGCGAAGTCGAGATTGTCGAGCTTCCCGCCGTTGATCGTCCGATGCAGCGACCACTCAGCCAGCGAGATTTCAAACAGCGGCTTCTTGTCGTCGGCCATCGCCAGAGGTGCAACAACTCCAGCAGTCGCGAACGCGGCGGTGGCTTTCAGAAAATCACGGCGTCGAATCAAAGGCAGCATCTCGGATCCTTTTCAGCAGAGATTTGGTCAATCGGTCTGGCTGCCAGTGTCCATTGGCGAATTCCGAATTGCAAAGGCAGCCTGCTGGGCGTTGCGGTTCGCGGAGTCTCCCCACCAAAATCCTGCTTCACCGCAGAGACCTTCCGGCGTTGCGAGCAGCCCCGCACCTTTCAATGACATTCCCGACTTGGCTGACATGACTCAACCCCGTCCCAAGAATCCGCTGCACGGCATCACTCTCGCGGTGATCCTTGAGCAACTCGTCGCACACATGGGTTGGGAGGAAATGGCGTTTGTCATTCCCATTCGCTGCTTCACGCACGACCCAAGTATCAAGTCGAGCCTCACGTTCCTCCGCAAAACACCGTGGGCGAGGGCGAAGGTTGAGGCACTCTACCTCGACTGTCTGGACGAAATCGGCCGCTCCTCGGACTCGGACCAGTCGAAAGAATGAGCCGCAGGACGCTAGCCCCGGTCGTCTTGCAGAAACCGGAGCTAGCGCCTTGCGGCTCATTTGCGGGACAGTACCGCGTCTTCCGTAGCGACCGACCTAGAGAGGCGTCGCTACGAGACTCTTCTCGGTTTCAAGGATTACTTCTTAGCCGCAGTCTTGCTGTCCTTCTTGGGCTTCTTGTTCTTCTTGTCGTTCTTCTGGCTGTTGTTGCCTTTGCCCATGATTTTTCCTTTTCGCTGATGTTGTGGAGAGGCGAGCGGATGCAGACACCTGCATTCCGCGTCAGACATTTTCAGAGCCGGTTAGTACCGATAGTGCTCTGGCTTGTACGGGCCTTCGGTCGGGACGCCGAGATAATCGGCTTGGGCCGGTGTCAGCTTCGTCAGCTTCACACCCAGCTTTTCGAGGTGCAGGCGAGCCACCTCCTCGTCGAGCTTCTTCGGCAGGCGATGCACGCCAATTTCATATTTGTCTGGATCGCCCCAGATCGCCATCTGAGCCAAGACTTGGTTCGTGAAGCTGTTGGACATCACAAAGCTCGGATGGCCGGTCGCGCAGCCAAGGTTCACCAAGCGGCCTTCGGCCAGCACGATGATCGCCTTGCCGTCCGGGTAGACCCACTTATCGACTTGCGGCTTGATCTCGATGCGCTTCACGTCGCCGCGTCGCTTCAAGTGGCCGACGTCGATCTCGCTGTCGAAGTGACCGATGTTGCAGACGATCGCGTGATGCTTCATGCGGTCGAGATGCTCGCCGCGAATCACGTCGCTGCAACCGGTCGTGGTGACGAAGATGTCGCCACGAGTCGCTGCGTCTTCCATCGTCGTGATCTCGTAGCCTTCCATTGCCGCCTGCAACGCGCAGATCGGGTCGATCTCGGTGACGAGCACACGCGCGCCGAGCGTCTTCATTGAGTGAGCACAGCCCTTGCCGACATCGCCGTAACCAGCCACGACGACAACCTTGCCAGCGATCATCACGTCGGTCGCTCGCTTGATGCCGTCAGCCAGCGACTCGCGGCAGCCG
>CAZILR010001069.1:0-2056 GCA_964539995.1 uncultured Planctomyces sp. | reverse complement strand
TGGTCCGGTTGGGGGGGGCGGTGATACGGACCCCCCCGGGGCGGTGGGGGGTCGGGGGGGGGGGTCTGTCCCTCGACCCACCCTACAGGTTTAGGACAGCACGGAGTGCCCATCCTACGAGAAGCATCATGGAAGATGTCCTTCGAATCCGTTGGCTACCGATTGCCCGCGTGCGATTCCTCGCGGGCGTTCTGTTCGGCGTCGCGACTCAGCTTGCTTTCTTGCTGACGGTGCGAGAACTGTTTGCATTCCTGAAAGGTCCGATCACCGCGCGGCCCGGTTCGCTGTGGTGGGATGTGTTGCTCGCCGCGCAGTTCGTTCTGCCTCACAGTTGGTTGCTGCTGCCGAGCACTCGCAAGCGGCTGTCGCGTTGGATCGCCGCGCCGTTCTACGGACTCGTGTTCTGCCTCGCGACGTGCCTGAGCTTGTTTGTGACGTTCGCGTTTTGGCGGACCAGTTCGGTGATCGTGTGGGATGTCGCGGCCGAGTGGCGTTGGCTGGTCGATGCCGGCTACTACGGCAGTTGGCTCGCGTTATTTTACAGTTTGCATTTGTCCGGACTCGGCTATCAGACGGGACTGACTCCGTGGTGGTACTGGGTGCGCGGAATGCCTCAGCCTCGGCGCGGCTTTGAACTGCGCGGAGCGTACCGAGTGATGCGGCATCCGATTTACGCCAGCTTCCTCGGCCTGATCTGGTTCACGCCAACGATGACGCTCGACCACGCCATCCTCACCGGCCTGTGGACGACATACATCTTCGTCGGCAGTTCGCTGAAGGACGCCCGACTCGCGCACTACCTCGGCGATTCGTATCGGCAGTATCAGAAGCGGATTCCAGGCTTCGGCATCGGCCTAAAAAGATTGGTCATTGGTGATTGGCTATTGGCTATTTCTGATCGCATCAAATCAATCACCAATGTCGCCTTCCCATGACCATCCACCGCAAACGATTTCTGTTGCTGGCGGTTTATGCGCTGATCGCGTTGCCGTTCGTGGCGTTTTCGGCGGTACGCGTGCTCAAATCGAATGCGAATTCGCCGCTGGATTGGATGCCGGAGTCGATGCCGGCCAAGCGGACCTATTCGGAGTTCACTAAGCAGTTCGAGTCCGGTGACGTCGTCGTCATGAGCTGGCCCGGCTGCACGATCGACGAGCCGAAGCTGGACCGAGTCGCGCAGAGCTTGCGTCGCTCGAAAGTTTTTCACGACGAGCAGGAAGCGTGGTACTTCGATCGCGTCGTCTCCGGCCGCGAAGTCGCCGAGTCGCTCATGGCCGAGCCGGTCAGCCTGCCGCGCGAGAAAGTCGTGCAGCGGCTGCGAGGTTCGTTGATCGGCGACGACGAGAAGACAACGTGTCTCGTGATCGCGTTCAACTCGGCGGGCCTGAAGCGGCGCGGCGAACTCGTGCCGTTCATCCGCGCGGCTGCGAAAAAATTTGCCGACGTGCCACCCTCCGATCTGCACCTGGCTGGGCCGGTCATCGACGGGCTGAGCGTCGATGAAGCCAGCCAGCGCACGATGGACACCTACGCGGCTCCGTCGGCGATCGTCACGTTGATCGTGGCGTGCTTGTGTTTGCAGTCGATTCGTTCGGCGCTCTTGGTCTTCGGGCTGTCGGTCTTCTGCCAACTCATCACGCTGGCCTGCGTGGACTACGCGGGCGAACCGATGAACGCTCTGCTGATCGTGTTGCCGCCGCTGGTGCAGGTCATCATGGTCGCGGGTGGCATCCATCTGGTGAACTACTTCAAAGAGATCAACACTTACGTCAGCGGCGAAGAGGCGGCTCGGCAAGTTCTCTCGATGGCGTGGTTGCCCTGCTTCATGTCGGCGGTGACGTCCGTCATCGGACTCGCGTCGCTGCTGGTCAGCCCGATGCTGCCGATCCGCTCGTTCGGGTTGTATTCGTCGATCGGCGTGCTGGTCAGCGCGGCGGTCTCGCTGACGTTCATCCCCGGCGTGATGTCGCTGTTTGGAAGAAAAGTAGCCATCATCGCTCCGCGTGATGAGCCTTCTGCAAATGAGGCATCACACTCGGAAAGGCTCGTCACGCGG
>CAZILR010001068.1:0-2058 GCA_964539995.1 uncultured Planctomyces sp. | reverse complement strand
ATCCCAATCTCCAAAACCCAATGCCCAATGAAATCCCAAGATCCAAAATTCAAACTTGGACGGCGATGTCTCTTGGACCTTGGGATTTGGGTTTTCATTGGACATTGGAGTTTGAGACTTGGGCATTCGCGGTTCGGTCGCGTCACTTCTTCTTTGCTGCCTTTTTGGCGGACTTCTTTGCCGCTTTTTTCGGCGCGGCGGCAGCTTTCGCCGCTTTCTTTTTGGCAGCTTTCGGGGCAGTGGACGAACTGCTCGTCTTTTTCCCGCCGAAAACCTGATCCCAATTCTTCCAGAATTCCGGGGTCGTGCCTGTCCGAACGATCGGTCCGCTCATGCTGTGATTTCTCCTAAACTTGCAACTCGTGAACAATCCCTTGGAACGATGGCAGGCGAACAACGCACCACCTTCGAGCGGCAGAACTATGCCGCACGAACCGTTTTCTTGTCAAACACCTGACAGAGCCGCCCCGTTCTGGGCACGGACTTTGCGACTGACGCTACCTCACTGCCACAAGAGATCGGGCCACCAGATTTTCGGCAGTCATACGAGAGGGCTTGTCAGATGACGCCGGTCCAACTCAACTATCGCGTGTTGCTATCGACTCCAGGTGCCCAATTGGTGCCGCCGGGCATGAGGCGGTCCAAACGGAACTCAACGATGTTGTTCAATCCCTTCGAGGACGAAGCCCGCTTCATGAGAGCTTGGCACGCGGTCGAGATCGCTCGGCCGGTGCAGCAGGGGCTGTTCACCTTTGACGTCTCCGACTTGCCGTACTTTCTCGTGTGCGGTGGCCGCAAGCCAGGAGCAACGGTCAGTGTCACGAAGGGTGAAGTCAAAGTCAGTCGACCGCTGATTATCACTCCCGACAACATGCGTCCGGAGTTCGAGGACTTCTTCGAGGAAAACGACGAGGCCGACTTCGTTCAATTCTTGATGGCTCGCACGGCGGCCTTCTCGAACCTCAAAATCCGCAACTCGTCCAGCGAGAAGAAACTGGTCAGCGACAGCGTCGAAGAGGTCGTCGAGAAGCTTAACAAACAACTCGACGCAGAAGACGAGGACCGCGTGGCGATCTTGACCGCTCCGCCGAAACTCGGTGGCGTCGCGCTGCTGAAATACACGACCGAGCGAGTCATGGCCAGCGCGCCGGACAACGTCCAAGAGCTTCGCGAACGAGGCTTCCTGCCGGGTTAAATCACTTCGGCCCGTCCACTGACTTTGCGATCTCGCGCGTGACAGTGCGTGTCTTTGATTTGTGCTCCGGCACACGCCGCACGAGGTGGATTTCAAAGACCTCGTAGCTCGGAAAATCGAGGTGCTGCCGAGCCAGTTCTTCCAACCGAGCGACCACCGCCGCGACTTGCTCGTCCGCTTCGCGAGGCTCCGGATCGAAACCGACTTGCATGGTGATCCGCAACGTCTTGGGCGTGTTGCGGTGCATCCTCCGTTGTCCCCCCTGCACTTGCGGGTACGCCTTCGGGAACGCTCGATGGATCGCGGTCTGCAGCGGCTGAAACGGCTTCGCGTGGTAGTACGAGAAAATCCACACGCTCGCCGATGCCGCGATCGCTAACGCGAAGATGCCGAGCATCACCTTCGTCCCAGAAAACTCGCGCGGCGAATTTCCGAAGCGCTGCGAACCGTCGTCGGATGTGTCGGGAACAGATTCAGACATATCATTTCGCTTCTGAAGAAGATTCTTTCAACGGCGGCAGCACACGATCCAGGTCCGCTTCCGGTCGCGGAGATTTGCCCAACCAAGCCACTTGTCCCGCGCGGTCGATCCAGAAAACTCCGGTTTGAGTCTCCAATCCGTCCTCGTCGTAGCGGCCCCACAGACGGTGAATGAGAAACTCCGGATCGGACAACAGCGGGAATGGAAATTTGCCGCCACGTTCCATCGCTTGCCGATTGTACTGCGGGATCGCGGCGCTGACTCCCACGACCTGTACTCCTCGACGTTTGAGTTCGGAGAACTGCTGACGCGCTCGCAGCAACACTGGATCGCGATCGGCACCCGCTTCGCCGTCGAAGAAAATCAACAGCACCTCTTGGCG
>CAZILR010001067.1:0-2062 GCA_964539995.1 uncultured Planctomyces sp. | reverse complement strand
GTGATCGACGTGCTCGCAGATGCGTTCGATCTTCAACTGAAAATCGGCCGGTTTGCTGCGGAGGTGCGTCCAGCCGGGGATCATCATGATCGCGTCGAACGCCATGCCGAGCACTCCGCCACGCTCGATGACCGCCTTGATCTGATCGTCAGCGAACTGGCGATTCCACGGAGCGAGCGTGCGGCAATTCTGGTGGCTGGCCCAGAGCGGCCCGCTGTAGCAGTCGAGCGCATCCCAAAACGCCGAGTCGCACAGGTGCGTGACGTCGAGAATGATCCCCAGCCGCTGCATCTCTTTGAGCAAGTCCTTCCCCTGCGGCGACAACGGCTCGTCGGTGTCCGTTCCGAAGGCATATCGCCCCGGCCCGTAGTGCGCCGGGCCGAGCGCTCGCAGTCCATCCGCGTAACTCCGTTCGAGATGCTTGAGGGTGATGATCGAGTCGGCACCTTCCAGGCTGAGGATGTAGCCGATCGGCCGATGCGTTGGTTTCTTGCGAGACTCGACGACGTACGGTGTGCCGTCGTCACACGGCGGCGACTTCAGCCAGAGATCGAGGTGCGCGTCGAGCTGTGCCTTCGTCCGAATCTGTACGAGCTCGCCCGCCTCTTCCATCGCTCGATACCACGCGAGTTGCCCTTGCGTCTGAGCCCACGCTTGTTCCGGAGAACTCCAACCGGGCAGCCGATGAAAGTAGGGAGAGAACCGTCCGATCTGCGTCGCCACGCAGAGTCCGATATTTCCGCGGCGCATCTCGGGAAAGCAGACCGTCGTGTTGCCGCGGTCCACTTTGTCCTTCATGTTTTGTTCCCAGCGGCGAATCTTTTCCTGCGACCAACGCAGGTCGCGATTCCATTCCAGGGCATTCATGCTGAGATCGAGATGCACGTCGAAGATGAAGGCGGGGGAGGTCATGGCAGCCTTTCGCGGGAAGTTTAAGGTGGGCGAACGATGACAAAGTTGGCGGCGGATTGTCATGAGAGAATCGCGGGACGACAAGCTGCGCGTTGCCAGTTCCATGCACTGGCGAAACAATGCTCATTGCCTGCTTCACGCATCGAGTTGTCGTTCTCGGAAACCGATCATGGGACTACCTCAGCCGGTCAAATCCATCACCCCCGAAGAGTACTTGCGCATCGAACGCTCCGCAGAATTCAAAAGTGAGTACTTCGCTGGCGAAATGTTCGCGATGGCCGGCGGCTCGGCGAAACACAGCTTGCTCAAGGCGAATCTCGTCCGCGAAATTGGAAACCAATTGAAAGGCCGCACCTGCGTGGTCTACGACAGTGACTTGCGCGTCTTGGTTTCGGCAACGGGGTTGTTCACCTACCCGGATGCCACGGTCGTCTGCGGGCCATTAGAGACGCATGATGGCGACAATGCGACGAATCCGACCTTGCTGGTCGAAGTCCTGTCCGACTCGACGGAGAAATACGACCGTACGATCAAGTTCGACCACTACCGCAAAATTCCGTCCCTCAAGGAAGTGCTCTTCGTCTCGCAGGAGCAACCGATCGTTGAGTGTTTCAGCCGCGACGACGACGGCAGTTGGAGACTGACGGATGCTCGTGGGCTGGAAGCCAGAATCACGCTGTCGTCGATCGACGTGTCGTTGCCGCTGTCGGAGATTTTCGACAAGGTTGAGTTCCAGCCTGGCCCGCTCCGCATCCGTCCTATTCCGTGATTCGCAGCCATCAATATCCAAAGGAACTTTCAATGACGTCTTCGTCACCACAGTTCACTCGCCGCACGGCTCTGGGTTCCGCGTTCGCCGGCGGAACATTGGCCTTCGGATCGTCACTGGCCGCAGCCTTTGAACCGCGCGGCGAAGTGGCCCTCGCCGACACGGCCGCCGCACAGGCCAAGCCGACTGCCGCCAAAAAATTCGACATGAAAAAGTCGATCAACCTCTGGGCGTTTCCGTATCCGAATCTGTGGTCACTCGAAAAGTGTTTGAAGACCGCGAAGGATGCCGGCTTCGACGGCATCGAATTGAACTACGACCTCGACAGCGATCTCTCCCCCAAATCGGGCACGAAGGATTTCCACAAGATTCGCGCGATGG
>CAZILR010001066.1:0-2062 GCA_964539995.1 uncultured Planctomyces sp. | reverse complement strand
GCCGACGCGCATCCAGTTCGGCAGGTCACGATCCTCGGACAGATAGCCGATGCGTCCCAGCGTGCCGACCGGATTCTCAACCGGATCAAGCCCGAAGACTCGCACGCTGCCCGATTGAGCCTTGAGCATTCCCAAGACGTGTTTGATGAGCGTCGTCTTGCCGGCTCCGTTGCCGCCGATCAATCCGAACACGCCGCCTCGCGGCACGGTCAACGAGAGGTCGTCAAGAGCCGTCTTGTTGCCGAACTGTCGAGTGACTCGGCGAATTTCAACAATGGGTGGCGCA
Source organism: uncultured Planctomyces sp. (assembly GCA_964539995.1). GTDB lineage: Bacteria > Planctomycetota > Planctomycetia > Planctomycetales > Planctomycetaceae > SXKJ01. Next base: position 1,776 of record CAZILR010001066.1, on the reverse strand, counting down.
GAAGAAGGAAATGGTTCTGGCATGAGATCACTCCTCGTTGCGAGTGGCTTGCATCGCCGAATGGCGTTGCTGAATGAGTTTGATGACGTCTTCCAAGGCGACTCCCAGATGCGTCGCTTCGGCCAACAGCAGATCGGTGCGGTCCGTCAGAATCTTCATCCGTTCGCGGCGAGCCAGCGGTGAACCTTGATCAGAAACGTACGTTCCCGCCGTGCGGCGTTTCTCGACGATGCCGGCCATCTCCAGTTCGCGATACGCTCGCGCGACCGTGTTGGGATTGATGAGCAATTGCTCGGCTAGTCCGCGAATCGGCGGCAGTTCCTCGCCCGCGGCCAGCCGACCAGAAGCCACCAGATATTTGATCTGGTTCACAATCTGCTGATAGATCGCCACGCCATCGTTGGGAGAAATGTGAATTTGCACGGGTCTGTCTCATTGCGAGCGTGATCGGCTTCGCGAGCCGACTTGTATTAGTTCAATAATACAAATGAAATCGGGATGGTCAAGCGAAAAGTGGCATGAATTTGAAAATGCCCGTCCCATTGGTTATCGCGCGGGAAACATTTTGAAACGCAGAGCTCGCTGAGTTCTCAACAAATTCACCATGAGAATTTGTTCGACGCCGTCGGCTGGTGAAGCGAGCCGCGACGTTTACACTGCCGCGAACTTTAGGAGGCGAATCCATGCTCCCGCTCTTGCCGTTGAAGTGGCTGTTCCGAACCTGCGTCTGTCTGCTGAGCCTGGTAGCTCAAGCAGCCATCGCGGACGTCGCGCCGAGTCCCGAAGCGATCAGAACCGCCGTCGCCAAGTCGCTACCGCTGTTGGAAAAGGGAGCCAAGGGTTCGATGGAGCAGCGGAAGCAATGCTTCAACTGCCACAACCAAGGGCTGCCGATTATGGCGTTGACGACGGCTCGGTCGCGCGGCTTCGAGATCGACAGCGAGCACCTGCAGGCGCAGCTCCAGTTCACTGCCGATTTCCTCGGCCGGAACAAAGAGAAGTACCGCGAAGGGAACGGCCAGGGCGGTCAAGTGGACACGGCTGGTTACGCGCTCTGGACGCTCGACAACGGCGGCTGGAAACCGGATGACACGACTGCCGCCGTCGCCGAGTATTTTTTGTTACGGCAAAAAGACAGCGAACACTATCGACCCGAATCACGCCGGCCTCCCAGCGAGCAGAGTCACTTCACGAGCAGCTACGTCGCACTGCGTGGCCTCAAGGTGTTCGGCCTGCCCGAACAAAAAGAGAGAATCGACGCGCGAGTCGAACGCGTCCGCGAATGGCTGCTGAAGACGAAGCCGGAAGACACCGAAGACCAAGTCTTTCGTTTGCGAGCACTTCAATTGGTCGAAGCTCCCGCAGCCGACATCCGCCAAGCTGCGCAGGAATTACAGCAAACACAGCGCGACGACGGTGGTTGGTCGCAGCTCGCGGACATGGAGAGCGACGCCTACGCCACGGGATCGGCGTTGGTCACTCTGCATCAGGCCGGTGGCATGACCACCGATGATCCGGCCTATCGCAAAGGACTGAGCTATCTGCTGGCGACTCAGAAAGAAGACGGTTCGTGGCATGTGAAGACGCGCAGCAAACCATTCCAAACGTACTTCGAGTCGGGCTACCCGCACGGCAAAGATCAGTTCATCTCCAGCGCCGCCGCTGGCTGGTCTGCAACCGCGCTTGCGCTGGCACTTCCGAAGACTTCTCCTGAAACGAAGTGACAAGGATCAATCAATGTCGCACGACGCCTTCTTCGCGATCAACACGCACGAA
>CAZILR010001065.1:0-2062 GCA_964539995.1 uncultured Planctomyces sp. | reverse complement strand
GCGCGATTGGGTCATCGACGCGTTCAACGAGAATAAGCCGTTCGATGAATTCACCGTCGAGCAACTGGCGGGCGACCTGCTGCTGAAGCCAACGATGGAGCAAGTTCTCGCCACCGGATTTCACCGCAACCATCGCGGCAACGCCGAAGGGGGGATCATCCCGGAAGAGTACGCCGTCGAGTACGTCGTCGATCGCGTGGACACAACCGCGACCGTGTGGCTCGGCCTGACGCTCGGCTGCTGTCGCTGCCATGACCACAAGTTCGATCCGTTCTCGCAGCGCGAGTACTACCAGCTCTACGCCTTCTTCAACAATGTGCCGGAGCGTGGCCGCGCCGTGAAGTTCGGCAACTCGCCACCGTTCGTGAAGACGCCGACGCGCGAACAGCAACGACAACTCGAGGACTTCGACGCACGCATTGCCGCCGCCGAGCAGAAAGTTCGTGAACTGCGCCCCACGCTGCGCCGCGAGCAAGCGGCTTGGGAGAAATCCTTGATTGGTCAACCGCCCGTCGATTGGGCGGTCACGCGCGGCGAGATCCTGCGACTGCCGTTCGACGAGGACGGCAAACCGAAGCCGTCGCAACCTGCGGAAGCGGTCGTGACGAACCGAGCGCAACCACAACCGCTTGGCCCGACGTCGGGCGCTCCCGTCGTGAAGCCTGCCGATCAAACGCCGGTCGTTTTGGGGGAAGGTCGCTTCGGCAAAGCGGCGCAGTTCGACGGGCAACGCCGGTTCGCCGTGGGCGATGTCGCCAACATCGGCTTCTTCGAGCCGTTCTCGATGTCCGTCTGGATTCGCGCGGAGGCCGAGTCTGGAACGATTCTCTCCCGGATGTCCGATGACTCGAACGCGGACGGCTACAACCTGTGTCTCGAAAACGGCAAGCTGCAACTCAATCTGTGCAAGCGCTGGTTGGACGACGCGCTGCGAATCGAAACAGCAGACACGATCCCGACTCGCGAATGGGTGCATGTCGCGGTGACTTACAACGGTTCGCGATTCGCCGAAGGCGTTCATTTCTGGGTGAACGGCCAGGAGGTCCGCAAAAAGATTTTGCTGGATGAGCTGAATCAAGCATTCGCGTCCAAGGACGTGTTCCGCGTCGGGGCCGGAGGCTTCACGCCACCGTTCCGCGGGGCGATCGACGACGTGCGATTGTTCGGCGTCGAGTTGTCTGAGGGTGAAGTCGCGATCCTGGCGACCCCGGAAAGCGTTTCAGAATTGGCGACACAGGTGGACCAGCCACGCTCCGTCGCGCAGATGTTGAAACTCACATCCGCGTACCTCGCCGCACATCCGAATGCCGAGTCCAACCGGTCCTTCATCGAGTTGCCTCGTTTGCATCTGGAACGCGCCGCGCTCCTCGAAACGGTTCCCACGACGATGGTCATGCAGGAGCTTCCGGCACCGAGGGCGACGCATCTCTTGATTCGAGGAGCCTACGACAGGCCGGGCGAATCGGTCTTCCCCGGTGTTCCCGCGAGCTTGGGTGGCTTCATCGCGCCTGGCGGCCGACGTCGCGATCCCCCCGGACCAAGTCCCGTACGCCCTCATCGCTTGGACCTCGCCCGTTGGTTGGTGGATTCCGCGAACCCTCTGACCGCGCGAGTCACCGTGAACCGCTTCTGGCAACAATTGTTTGGTCAAGGTCTCGTGAAGACGGTTGACGATTTCGGCTCACAGGGAGATTGGCCTTCGCATCCCGAATTGCTCGATTGGCTGGCCCTCGAATTCAGAGGGGACGAGAATCGAGAGGCGAGAGGCGAGAGGAAAGCCGGTATCCAGGACTCTCGTCTCTCGTCTCTCAACTCTCGTCTTGCCTGGGACGTCAAACGCACCATTCGTAGCCTCGTCACGGCTGCCACCTATCGGCAGTCCTCGCAAGCGAGCGCAGAGTTACTCGCTCGCGATCCCGAAAACCGATGGCTCGCGCGTGGGCCGCGTTCGCGGTTGTCGGCCGAGATGATGCGCGATCAAGCGCTCGCGGCCAGTGGATTACTCGTCGAACAACTCGGTGGGTCGTCGATCAAGCCGTATCAACCGGAAGGCTTGTGGGAC
>CAZILR010001064.1:0-2063 GCA_964539995.1 uncultured Planctomyces sp. | reverse complement strand
CTGCACCGACATCGACCGCGAAGGGGACGTCCGCGTGCTCGCGAACATCGTCCCATCCGAGCGCTGGATGGACACGATGCTGCACGAACTCGGCCACGCGGTCTATTCCAGTAAGAACATCCCAGAGTCCGTGCCGTACATCCTGCGCGGTGCGTCGCACATCCTCACCACCGAGGGAGTCGCCATGCAAATGGGGCGGCTCGCGAAGAGCGGCGCGTGGCAAGAGGCGATGGGGATCGCGTCCAAAGACTCTGCCGAACGCAAGAAGCTCAGCGACGCGGGGGCGCGAGTGCTCCGCAATCAACTGCTGATCTTCTCCCGCTGGTGCCAAGTCATGCTGCGATTTGAGAAGGGGCTGTACGACAACCCGGATCAAGACCTCAACAAGCTGTGGTGGGATCTGGTCGAGAAGTATCAGTTGCAGCATCGCCCCGAGGGTCGAAACGCACCCGACTACGCCAGCAAGATTCACATCGTGGCCGCACCGGTTTACTACCACAACTACATGATGGGTGAGCTATTTGCCTCGCAGGTGCATCACACCGTCGCTCGCGAAGTCTACGCCGGAGCCGATCCCCGAACGGTCGCGTACGTTCGCAATCCGAAGGTCGGCGAATTCATGAAGACCAAAGTCATCGCCCCCGGCCAAGTCTTGAGCTGGAACGAACTGACCAAGTTTGCGACCGGAGAGGAACTCAATCCGAAAGCCTTCGCGAAAGATTTTCGATCCGAGTGATTCGCAGGTTTGATTTCCGGGCTACGGTGCCGGCTTTGTGGCCTCAGTCGCCGGTCGTTCGATGACCGGCTGCTGCGAGGCGGCGACGCCGACGAGCGGCAACGGCTCCGGCTTTGGCGGCGGACCGGCAATGTAAACTTGGTCCAGCGGCGTCCCGTCATCGCTCTGCCGCAGCAGGAAGTAGATCACTGTCGTGGCCGACCAGAAGAAGCTGACCAGCACGGCCAGATGAATCATCGTCGCGGCTTCACTCCAAACGCCGAAAGCTTGGCGGATACGGAATCCTTCGCTAACTCCGATACTCCATCGCGCCAAGTCCTCTGAAAATCGAAGGAAGAAAGCCAGGAAATAATCTCCCGCCATTCCAATGCCAAACGCGACGCTCACCAGGAATGCGAAGTACCACGGGCGGTTCATGATATAACCAAACGCTCGGCTGAGCCCATCGAAGCCATCGCTCCCTTCGACACTGATCGCGGCAACCATCAGCGGCCATGCGAAAAATATCAGCAGCAACAGCGCCGCCATTACGAAGCTGCCGATCAGCGGCAGCCAGCCCAATGCAAATATCCAATTCCCATGCCCGGCTCCGAACCAAGATTCCAACTTTCCGACGCCAATGCCGGCCAGCGCAAACCCACCGACCCCCAACAACGGAAGTAGCGGGCCGTAGAGATAGCTCTGCCAAAGGCGGCCGGAGAAGCGGACGGCCTGCAACGGCGAGACCGAACCGTCGCGAGCAAATCGTACCGCGTCCATACGCACGATCGCTCCGCCAAAGATTCCCCAGACCAACAAGGCCCATAGCAGGGCGGTCCAGAGCGAGGTGACTTGAGACCAAGAATGTGGCTCAGGCTGAAGCAGCTCGGTGATTGGTTTGACAAGCGTGGTCCAAGGCCAGATCAACCAATATCGCCCTTCTGTTTGCGATCCAAGTGACAATTCTTGAACTCGCCCCACTTCTGGACAGGGCATCGTTGCGGCCAAGACACCGTAAATTGTTGTTTCCTTGCCGTGAGCCGGGTGAAACGGCAGCGACCGAATCAACAAGCCACCTATTCCAAACACGAAGACAGCACACAGAGCCAGCAGCACGACCCGAACTCGCAGCGCCAACTGAGCGGCCCTCAGCAGATACAGGCACGGGAGCACGCTGTGCCAGCGGATGGTGTCCACCGTGATGTGTTTGTCGGTCATCGTCGCCTCCTGCGAACGTGGCGGTTGGTCGGGATTTGGCCGGGGATGATATCTGGGCAATGACGAATGACGAAGTACCCAATGACGAAAGCATGACGAAGCTCAAAGGCCGCGCCGAGCGCGTCGTCAT
>CAZILR010001063.1:0-2065 GCA_964539995.1 uncultured Planctomyces sp. | reverse complement strand
ATTCTTTCGTCATTGGGTACTTCGTCATTCGTCATTCCAAGTTGCCACTTCGGAAACAAACCGGAGACACATCGTGGCCAACATTCTTGTCGTGGATGATTCCGTGATCGACCGGACGCTCGCGGGGCGGCTGTTGCAGCAAGACCCGCGCTTCGCGGTCAGCTTCGCCGAGAACGGACGAGAAGCCTTGGAGGAAGTCCGTCGCCGCTCCCCCGATGTCATCGTCTGCGACTTGCAGATGCCGGAGATGAACGGTCTCGAATTGGTCGCCGCCGTGCGTGACGAGTTCCCGTCGATCCCGGTCGTGCTGATGACGAACCGTGGCAGCGAAGAGATCGCCGCCGAGGCTCTGCGTCGCGGAGCCGCCAGCTACGTTCCCAAGGTGCGGCTGGCGGACCATCTCTGCGACACGGTCGGCCGCATCCTCAAGGCTGCCGCCGCCGATCGGATGCACTCGCGACTGATGCACTCGCTGGAACAATGCGACTGCCGCTTCCGACTGCGAAACGATCCCGAACTGATCAGCCCGTTGGTCAGCCACATCCAGGAAATGTTGTGCTGCGTGCCGCTCGGCGACGAATCGGAACGCCTGCGTGTCGGAGTCGCCGTCAAACACGCACTGTGGATCGCTCATCACCACGGCAACTTGGAAATTCCATTGAGCGGCGAACAATCCGATGACGACGTTCAAACGCTTGCCAACGAGCGCCGCAACCAAGCCGCGTACAACTCGCGTTGCCTCACCGTGAGCATCCACATCTCCGCGACCGAGACGATCTTCAAGATCCGCCACGACGGCCCCGGCATCGACGTCTCGCAATTGCCTCCGCAGCTAGAGACCGCCGCCGTGGAACGCTCTTGGCTGCGAGGCTTCGTGCTGATCCCCTCCGTGATGGACGACCTCCGCTACGACGACCACGGCCGCACGCTCTGCCTGCTCCACAAAGCCGCCGCCAACGACGAGGCCGAGTTGGAATGGGAGTGAGCCAAAGCAAGAAAGAGACGCAGGCTAACGTCAACGCTAACCAGGCGGCGGCCAGCGACTTTCCATTTCAAATCTGCGCCGAACCTCGCCACCCCGGTTGAGGATCGTGTTATTCCTCTTGTTCAGCCCGCTTGTCCGGGTTTGCCGCGAGCCATAGTTGTTTCGCGTCGGCAATAAATTGAACCGCGTCCCCAGTAGAAATTGATTGTTTTGGAATCACATGGGCCATGAACGAGGACGTGTAAAGAAAAGCGTGAGATTCTGTTTCTGCGATTTTTTCAATTCCCTGCCACGAATGACGTGTTTCGTTGACTTCAGTTCTTTCGACGAGTCCGTCATTGTCGATTTCAAGTTCGTGCCAGCCAAAACACCCTTTATTCGCTCCTTCATTAAGCAAGCGTCGTACATGGCGATCAAGCGATGAGCGAAACACGCGATTAAAGATGAATGAGAACAGGAGGGCGAATAGCACGGCGACAGAGGCAACAACAGAGCGAGCGATTCCTGGCGGGGGATCAATCAACAGCGACAGACCTACAACCAAACCTGATACCAGAATCATGAAGGTGGATTTGGAACGTTTGATGGCCGGCGAATTTGCGGAGTGATACCGATTGAAGGCAACCAAATCATCCATCGAAATTTCGTATCTGAGAATCATGGGTGCGATCTTGGTCGGCCAAAGTGCGATCTATTGCGGACAGAGCCCGACGGCGGCTGTTTGAGTCGGAACGTAGATTGCTTCGGTTTTTTTGCGGAGTCAAGCATGCGGAATCGATTTGGCAATTGGCATCGTCTGACATGCTTTCTCGAAGGGCCAAGCCGCTTCCGCACTCACGGGCTGATTGCTTTCACGGGATCAAGAACGGCGTGACGCACACGTTGGCGTTTCCAGGTGTAGGTGATGTGGACGAGTCCGTCGGCGGTTTGAATGATCGCGGGGTAGCTGTATTCGCCGGGTTCAGTTTCGAGCACCAGCGCGGGTTGCCAGTCCTTGCCGTCTCGTGAGACCGCGACGTTGAGCGGCGAGCGGCCCTTCGGTGTGGAAGGCAGGCCTTACGACTGGCTCAAGTAGCGGAA
>CAZILR010001062.1:0-2071 GCA_964539995.1 uncultured Planctomyces sp. | reverse complement strand
CCCAAGACGCTGGCGGCGTAGGTGCCGTAGCCGGCAAAGACTCCGCCCAGCGCTCCGCCGACGTAGGTGCCGTAGGCCGGATACAGGATTTCGTAGGCGTCCTTCTGAGTTTGCTCGTCGGATTCCGTCCGCAAGTAACCGAGCGCGTCGTTTGTCGCTTTGGCTTCGTGATACAGCGGCACTCCGGGCAGCAGATAGACGGCGGCGTAAGTTCCCTTCCACTCGCGCTGCGCGAAATCTTTCGAGTGTCCCGCTTCGTGAACCGCGACGGCCGGGACGTCGGAATAGATGTGGATCGTGTTCGTGAATGGGTTGAAGTGATCGCCACCGAAGACTCGTCCTGGCAGGATCGTCTCGCCGAGTACACTGATCGCGCCGAGCGTGTATCGCCAACCGGCTCCGACGGAATCGTTCGCGGCCAGACGCCGCCAGTCATCGCCGGGGTGGTACTGATTCAACCGCACTTTGACCGATGAGAGCTCATTCTTCGCGAGGTAGTCCGCAACCGCCGCTTCGGTCTGTGGGCCGATGCGATGATTGTCGATACGGCGATCCCACAGAATGATCTTGTTCGGAATGCCCCACACCCAACCGATCGTGTCGAGTACTTTGTTCGGCTGTCCCCGCTCGATCGGCTGACTGGTGGTGGTCGCTTCCAACTCCGGCGATGTGCGATACCACTGAGCCGTTCCGAATCGATACGGCGTGGTCGCGCAACCGCAGAGTGTGATCACGGTCAACAGAGACGCACACCATCCACAGGATGACCGTTGCAGTGTCGAAGACTTGGGCATGAGGAACTCTCGCGACGAGAAACATCACAGCGAAGTACGGGAGGAAACGGGGCGGCCACCTCGCCGATTCCACGTCGCGCGAGCCGGTTTCCGTTCGGAAGGGGTCGGGGTTCTAGCCCAGCCAGTTCAGTTCCGGCAATCCGTTTCGGCTCACTCGTCAAGCGGACCCGCTTGTCGCGGGAATCGTGAAACAACGGCGGGATTCACGACGAATCGCGGCCGGATTCCCAGCAACACATCGGCGGCGTTGCGTGATCCTCGGACTTTGGATTCGCGGCTGGATTCCACCGAACTGCCGGCGCTGTGGGGCGTGAGGATCACGTTGTCCAATTCGAGCAGTGGATGCGCAGCGGGCGTTCCAGGCATGGCAAAGACGTCGATCCCCTCGAACACGTCGAGCGCGGCTCCGGCGATCTTCCGTTGCTGAAGCAGCGTGACCAGTGCGGCTTCATCGACGATCGCTCCGCGAGCCGTGTTGATCAGCACGGCGGTCGGTTTCAGACGCGCGAGTCGCTCGGCGGAGAGCAGATGATGCGTTTCGTCACACAGCGGCAGATGAATCGACACGAAGTCACTCTCGGCGAGCAATCGGTCAAGCGGCACGAGTTCGACTTGGTGTTGTTTCGCGACGTCTTGGTACTTGGCTGGATCGCGAACCCAAGCCAGCAATCGCAGACCAAACGCAGAGGCTCGTTGAGCGACGGCTCGCGCGCTGGCTCCGAAGCCAATCAGTCCGAGCGTCTGACCGGCCAGGCGATGCACTCCGGGATGATGCCGCGCGGACCAGTTGTGAGCCTGCATCGCTTCCATCATGAACGGCAAGCGGCGAGCGAATGCCAGCAGCAGAGCCAGCGTGTGCTCGGCTTGTTCGTTGAGGCAAAAATCGGGCACGTTGGTGACGACGATGCCTCGGCGAGTCGCTTCGGCGACGTCGATCTTGTCCGTACCCGCGCCCAGTCGAGCGATCACGCGGCAGCGAGACAGCCGTTCGATGACCGAACCCGGCACTCGCGAGGAGACGACCAGCAGCGCATCGCAGTCTTCGGCCGCCGCGAGGATTTCGTGCGGTTCTTGCCCTTCGATTTCGACGAATTCCGCGCCGGCTCGTGCCAATTCGGCGCGTTCCGCATCTTCGACCGGATAGGTGACGGCGAGGTCCACCGCGCCGATGTGACCGACGGCATCTCAGATCGGCATCGCGAACACCGGCCCGCGTGGCGTCTGGATCACCGACCTGCGGTTGTCCACCAACAAGACGTCGCCGTCCTCGTCACGGC
>CAZILR010001061.1:0-2084 GCA_964539995.1 uncultured Planctomyces sp. | reverse complement strand
GGCGACGGCGACGATACCGGCAAAGGTCAATCCGGCAACGACACGCTGACCGGAACCGCGGGCGCGGACGTCATGGATGGCGGCGCGGGCAATGACGTCATCTCCGGCGGAGTGACCACCGTTCCCGTGTTGATGTCGATCAACAACATCAGCGTGCTGGAAGGAACCGGCGGCGTCAATTTCGCGACCTTCGCCGTTGACCTGTCGTCGGCCTCATCGACTCCCGTGACCGTCAATTACACCACGGTCTCCGGTTCGGCGGTCGCTGGTTCCGACTTCTCGCTGACCAGCGGCACGCTCACGATTCCGGCCGGAGCCACCACGGGATTCATCACCGTGTCGATCGTGACTGACTCGGTCGATGAGTTCAACGAAACCTTCACGATGGTGCTGTCGAACGCTTCGGGAGCTTCGCTCAATGACGCGGTCGGCCTGTGCGCGTTGACCGACGACGATGGACCGTCCTCGGTGATCGCGCCGGCCAGTGCCTTGGCCGCCGCCACGTCGTTTGTCTCCGCGAACGCAGAGTCGTTCGGAATCAATGGGGAAGACGCCTCTCACTTCGTCGTCACCAATCAATACGTTTCGGAGCACAACGGCGTCACGCATGTGTATCTGCAACAGACCTATCAGGGTCTGACGATCATCGACGCGACGATCAACGTCAACGTCCTGGCGGACGGCACGATTCTCAGCGCGAATAGCTCGTTCGTCGGCAACGTCGATTTCCTGGGCTTGTCAGCGGTGCCGGGCATGACGTCGCAAGCGGCCTTTGACGTGCTGGATACGGAACTCGCCGAAGCCTTGGCCGCCGATCCGCACCACCACGGGACGGCCAACATCGCCGATCCCAATTCGCAAAGCTCACAGCAGCAGCAACAACAGCAGCAGCAACAGCAACAACCGATCGAGGAACCGATTGAGCCATTGATGCTGAACCGAACGGCGACCCCCGACCGGTTGCAATGGGCGAAGACGGAGGACGGCGGCCTGGAACTGGTGTGGACCATCAACGTGCAGACGCTCGACAGCGACGGAGACTTCGGCTGGTTCGACACGTCGGTGAGTGCCGCGACGGGTGAAGTGGTCGGATACTCGTCGTGGATTTCGCACGCGGCCTACAACGTGATCAATGCCACGGACGAAAGCCCGCTGTACGTTCCGCGAACGATCGAAGTCGATCCGCAAGACGCGACCGCCTCGCCGTTCGGCTGGCACGACACCAACGGAGTGGCCGGGCCGGAATTCACCGACACACGCGGCAACAACGTCTTCGCACAGAGTGCTCGCAACGACGATCCGATCTTTGACCTGCTGTTTACCGGAAACTTCTTTGGCACCGGGCCGCGACCTGACGGCGGTGCGGCTTTGAATTTCGATTTCCCGTTCGACGAGACGCAGGATCCCTCGACGTACCTGAGTGCCGCGACGACGAACTTGTTCTACGTCAACAACGTCATTCACGACATTCACTATCAGTACGGCTTCGACGAGGCTTCGGGCAACTTCCAGCTCAACAATTACGGCAACGGTGGATTGGGGAACGACCATGTCGCCGCCAACGCACAAGCCGGAGCCACGACAGGCTCGTTCAACAACGCCTTCATGGCGACGCCCCCCGACGGACAGTCGCCGCTGATGGCGATGTTTCTGTGGAATCTCACGAATCCGAATCTCGACGGTGACTTCGACAATGGAATCATCATCCACGAATACGGTCACGGCGTCTCGAACCGTCTGACGGGCGGTCCCGCGAATTCCAACGCTCTGAATGCCATCCAAAGTCGTGGCATGGGTGAAGGCTGGAGCGACTGGTGGGCGTTGATGTTCACTCAGAACGCGGGAGACTTGGCCGAGGATGCTCGACCGATCGGCAATTACGTTCTCGGACAAACGGAATTTGGTCCCGGCATTCGCCGCTTCCCGTACAGCTTTGACATGAGCATTGATCCGTTGACCTTCGCGAACTTCAACGGCGGATTCCCCAACAACCAAGAACACAACACCGGCGAGATTTGGGCCTCGGCGCTGTGGGACATGAACTGGCTGCTGATCAACGGCATCAACGTCCCGGATTGCGAAGG
>CAZILR010001060.1:0-2085 GCA_964539995.1 uncultured Planctomyces sp. | reverse complement strand
GTTACGCCCTTGCCACCTACATGCTGATGCTGTCGCTCACGGGACCGAACCCGTGTTGTTGCACGTTCGCGCGGTTTGCGGCATTGGCGACGTCTTGGGCCAGGACCGGCGAAAGCCAGGGAGTGCAGTGGGCGTCATGCTGTCAGCAGCAACTCGCCAGCGACTCGGATGACAAGCAAGAGAAGGCTCCGTCGGACGGCCGATTGCCCACCGAGCGGTGCAAGTGCGTGAAGAGTTTGTGCAATGCCGTTCCGTCGCCGAACACCGACTTCACGATCGAGATGACTCGTGCGTGGTTGGATGATTTGGCTCTGAACCTCGCCTCCCCGCTGTTGCGGGAGGCTGGCGACTTCTTCGCGATGGTGGGGCATCCCGACGGGACACCACCGGCGGCACGATCGGGTCGTGAGATCCGCGTCGCTCTCCATTCGTGGCAGTGCTAATCGCCACGTCGCCGATCGTTAGGTGCGACCAAGGAATGGTCGCTGCCTGCTGATTTCGGCTGCTCTGTTTGGCTCAACCGAGACCTTCCAATGGGATGACGATTGCGCCCGTGATTGGCCGCAACGCCTGATGGGTTCGCGAGTCCGGTGGTTGGTGGTTGAGGTCTCTCTCGGTTCCGCGTCGCGGTGTGTCTGCGTACTGCGGAAGGATTCTTTGGCGGGTTGGTCAATTGGCTTTGTGCATCGGCGCGCTGAGCGGGCCGGAAAGGATCGGATCATGTTTTCTCAAAAGGCTTGGATTGCCTGTGGCTTGGTGCTGAGTGGGATCGTTCTCGTTTCCGGCTGCGCGGATCGTAGCTCGACCTCAGCAACTTCTTCTCCAACAACAACGACTGTCGTGCCCGCATCGGCTACGACGGCGACTCCGGCCGCGAACTCCGAAGAGCACGGCCATAAGGCGGGTACACACGGTGGGATCATGATCTCGCTGGGCCGCGACAGCTATCACGCGGAAGCGGTGTTCGAGAAGGGGGGCGTGTTGCGGCTCTACACGCTCGGCAAGGAAGAGTCGCGCGTGATTGATGTCGAGAAGCAGACGCTCAAGGGCTTCGTGAAGGCGGAAGGCGAATCCGAAGCGGAACAGTTCACGCTCGAACCCGAACCGCAGGACGGCGACGCCGAAGGTCGCACGTCGCAGTTTGTCGGCACGCTGCCGAAAGGACTGTGGGGGCTGAATCTGGAAGTGACCGTGCCCAACATTGTGATCTCCGGCGAGCGATTCCGGTTGGGCTTCAAGTCCACTCCCGAACAACACGACGAAGGGATGCCCGACAAGATCGCGGATGATGACGAGCGACAGCTTTATCTCACGCCCGGCGGCAAATACACGGAAGCGGATATCAAGGCCAACGGCGGCACGACCGCGACGGCGAAGTTCAAAGGGGTCAAGTCGTCGCACGACATGTTCCCGAAGCCGGGCGACAAGGTGTGCCCCGTGACCAAGACCAAAGCCAATCCGAAATTCACCTGGGTCGTGGACGGGAAAACCTACGAGTTCTGCTGCCCACCGTGCGTGGATGAATTCGTCAAGACGGCGAAAGCAACGCCGGATGAGATCAAGTCACCAACGGATTACGTCAAACGTCAGTAGCACGAGCGCCGGAGACTTGGGATTTCTGAGTCTCCGATTTGGCCTCACGGTGCGGTGGGTCTGTCGCATGGTCCGCTCCTGCCCGCCGTATCCGTGAGGTTTTCAAACACCCATCAGGAAATGTCTTCACAAGGAAGTGGAGGTTGCCATGAACGGATTCAGGTTGAGTCGAGTCGTCGTGGTCGTGGCGTTGACGGCCACGTTCTCGGTCGGTTGTGCCGCCTCGCGCGGCAGAGGTTGTCGAGATGGCAGTTGTCGAGTCTCGTCAGGAGCCGGGTCTGTTCCGCCGCGTCGCAGCGACGCGGTTCAGGCTCATGCCGCTGACGAAACACCGCGTGGAAAGGTTCAACAAACGTGTCCGGTGACGGGAGAAAAGCTCGGTTCGATGGGACCGCCGATCCTCGTCACGGTCGCCGGGAAGAGCATTCGAGTCTGCTGCGACAGTTGCGTCGCCGCCGTGAAAAAGAACCCGAACAAGTATTTGAAAATCGT
>CAZILR010001059.1:0-2087 GCA_964539995.1 uncultured Planctomyces sp. | reverse complement strand
ACTCGACGCCGGTGACTTTCAGCAATCGCGGGAGAATCACCCAATCGGCCAACGTCCGCAGCGACATCTGCTGCTCGGCTTGAGTCGGGATTTCAACGACGTGAGTGGCATTGCCGATTCGGAGAGTAATTTTTGATTTTTGATTTTCGATTTGGGAAGTGGCGTCATTGGCCTCAGTCGAGAATCGAAAATCATCAATCGAAAATTCCACCGCCTGCCAGGTGTCGAGGCGGTGACGATCGACCGGACGCCAGACTTGGATTTTGGATTTTAGATGTTTGATTTTCGATTGGACGGCATCAGCGGATGCGGCGTCAGCCTTGCCTTCAATCAAAAATCGAAAATCAAAAATCGAAAATTCCAACAGCAGCCCGGTCTTCCCGATGGGAACCAATTCTCCACCGCTCGGCCCATCCTGCCGATAAATCCCGGCGACCACGATCTGTCCCATGATCGACGCGGGGGGCGTCATCTGCGGGCGAATGCCTTCCGGCAGGATGCCTTCCAGCGTGCTCAGTCGCTCCTGAACCGTTTGCCGAGCAGCCCGAATCTCGGTTGTCCAATCGAACTCGATGTAGATCACATTCAACCCAGCCGTGGACTGGCTGCGCACCGCCTGCACGCCGTTGGCCCCCAGCAACGCAATCTCGATGGGCTGCGTCACCATCGTCTCGACTTCCTCGGTCGCGAGGCCGGGGCATTCGGTGATGATGATGACGCGCGGCCGGTCAAGATCGGGAAACACGTCGATCGGAAGCTGCGTCGCGAGGTACGAGCCGTAAAGCAGTACCGCGAGGCTCATCACGACGACGAGCATTCGGTAACGCAGCGAGAATCGGATTATCGAATTCAACATGACATGCTTCTCTGGATTGCCGACTGCCCGGCCGAAAGCCGAACGCCGTGGGCCGATGGCCGTTTTCCTTTTCCGAGTCCGCCGCAAAAAAGATCGTTGTTGTCTGAAAGAAAACGGATAACGGCCATCGGCTTTCGGCTCACGGCCATCGGCCGGACAGTGGTGACTCGGAATGCTCCATCAGTGGGCCGCGTGAACGGTGCCGTCGGCGTGAACGTGAACGTCGGCGCGAATGCCGGCGGCGGCTTGAGCTTTCAAGACACGATTCAACGACGCGGCTCCGCTTTGAGCGAGATACGCGCCAGCACCGACGCTGCCGTCGTTGGCAAGCACAACGCTCGTTCGGTCTTCGTGCAGGACATGTACCGTAAGACGATTGAAGAGGTCGCCGTTCTGCTGAAAGACGAAGGCTTCCGGGCCTTCATGCACGACGGCCGCGGATGGCAACACGAGCACGTCCTTGAGTTCCTCAACCGGAACGTGCAGCCGAACTCGCTGGCCCGGTCGAAACCGCCAGACTACGAACGTCTTGCCGTCCTTCTCGTAGCCTCGCGACTGATTCGTCAGCGGGATGAAGAAATCAAACGTGCGACTGGCGGCGTCGATGGAATTCGCGAGGTGCCGAATCTGAAAGGACTGGTCCAGAGCGGGCCAATCGTCGGGGTCGTCCTCGGCGAATTCGACTTGGACCGGCCAACCGTTTTGAGCCGCCTTCTCCAAGAAAGAGGCTTCCCGCTTGAAGGCGTGACCTTCGAGGTAGAGCGAATGATGGTTGGATAACACCGACAGCAGTTGTCCGGCTTGCACCTGCTGGCCGAGATCGACCGACAGTGTTTGGAGCTCGTAGATGAAACCGCTGGTGGTTGCATTTTCGATTTTCGATTTTTGATTTTCGATTGGAACCGCAGAAGTGGCAGCGTCTGGAACAGCATTGTTTTTGCCTTCCAATCGAAAATCCTCCGGCGGCGCAACAACTTCGATGGTCGAAACAAAGTTCCCTTCGGTGACTTCGTCGATCTGCTCCGCTTTGAGTCCGCGCGTCAACAAGTCTTGGCGGTATGCCTGAATCGCCGCCGACTGTCGTCGGAGTTGATTGTCGAGTTCGATGACTTTCGTCTCGGCGACCGCGCCGCTCTTGGCCGCTTTCGCCAACAGGATTCGTTGTTCTTTGAGCAGCTCCGTTTCGCGAGTGGCCTTGAAGAGTTCCGACTGCGTGTTTTGCAGGTACTCG
>CAZILR010001058.1:0-2089 GCA_964539995.1 uncultured Planctomyces sp. | reverse complement strand
TCAGATGGCGAAAGCGGCCGGAGCGAAAGTCATCGCGACGGTCGGCAACTCGGATAAGAAAGCGTTGTGCGAAAGTTGGGGAGCCGACTGCGTGATCGACTACCACTCGGCGACGCTGGATGACGAGATCAAAGCGTTCGCTGCGGCGAACGGTGGCTTGCACGTTTGGTTCGAGACGCTCGCGCCGACGAATCTGGAGCGGACCGTGGGCCTGATGTCACCGCGAGGACGGATCGTCGTCATGGCGGGACGGAATGCTCGGCCGGAGTTTCCGAACGGCGCGTTCTACGTCAAAGACCTGCGGCTGTTCGGCTTCGCGATGTTCAACGCGACTCCTGAAGAACAGCGAGCGTGCGCGGAGACGATCAACTCGTTGGCGACACAGGGCGTTTGGAAACCTCAGATCGGCCGCACACTGCCACTCGCCGAGGCTGCCGCCGCGCATCGCTTGCAGGAAGAAAACACACTTCAGAAGCGGGGGACGCTCACGGGCAAGATCGTGTTGGTGCCGTGAAGTCGATGGAAATGAATACGGAATGAGGAATACGGAAGTCAGAATGAGCGGCAGGCAGAAACTTCCGCGTTCCGTACTCCTCATTCCGTATTCCGTATTCCGTATTCATTCCCCTGAGATGCAACTCGTTCGACCTTGGCGACTCAAACAAAAAAGGCCCGACTTTCGTCGAGCCTCTTCGTGATCGTTCTGCGACGGTCGCAACCTACTTGGCCGCAGCGGCCGGCTCTTCCGCCACTGCCGGAGCGGGAACTTCGGGCCATTCCATCAGGACGTCTTCCGGAGCGGCCAGTGTCATCGTGTCGTCTTTGCCGGGCTTCAGGCTGATGCCCGCTTCGGCCAGCTTCTTGGCTTGCTCGGAATCCTTCACGACCAGGCTCGTGTCAGCGACGGCTCGCCACCATTGCAGGTGCGGCCAGTCGCGACGAACGGTCTTCAGGCAGGTGTCCATCGCCTTGCCGTTGGCTCCCGCGCTGAAGCCGGCTCGTTTCGCGATCACGCTGTACTTGGCGACCTTCGCGGCTCGCTTCAATTCCCACAACAATTCCGCCACTTCTTCCGCACGAGTCGATGCCATGTTCTGCTCCCTTTCACAATGAGCCAACAAAAGAAGCCCTGCCGAGTCACCGCGCCGATCAGGTTCACTTGCCTGTCGTGCCTCCGTGACCGAGGGCCTTGAGTTTGATGCGTGTTCGCCATCCAATTCCGAACCCAACGGGGTCGAACTTAATCGAACCCCCACGAGGGATCAAGACCCACGGAATGCTCATGGACAGCGTCTTTGAAGGCCACGGAATTCGCTTTGAATACCCCGACGATTGGATTCTGCACGAACAATCCTCGCCGGACGAAATCACCCTGACGGTGCATAGCCCCGACACCTCGTTTTGGTCGCTGACGCTGCTGTTCGACCGTCCCGATCCGCAGCGAGTCATCGACTCGGCCCTCGACGCCTTCCGCGAGGAGTACACCGAGATCGACGTCTATCCCAGCGAGGTCTCGCTGAACGATCAGCCGACAATCGCCTGCGAACTCGACTTCGTCTGCCATGATCTGATCGGCAGCGCGTTTCTGCGAGCCGTCGCCGCACCCGACTTCACGGCACTGGTGCTGTACCAGGGAGCGGACTTGGAACTCGACACGCTTCAGACGCTGCTCGAAAAAATCACCGGCAGCCTGAAATGGGAGAGCGACTCGGACGAACCTCCCGGCGAACCGGAGTGGATGGACATCGTCTGAGGCCGCGACACGTCAACCCTCGCACGACACGCATGTGAAGCCGAAACTAACCCGAAGCATCAGCGAGGGCGAACGCTTCACTGAAGGATTCCAGCTTCGACGTCATTTGAAGCATCCGCCCTCGCTGACGCTTCAGGTTAGTGTGACTCGGCAAAATCTTTGCAAACTTTTTGAAACGATGTTGCAAGCCCCGTTGACAGCCCCTTGGGGTGGCTTTCAGCATGTGCCCCGTTCGATCCACGCGAGCGATGATCCCGATGGGATACACGAACCACAGGTCAACCACGGAAGGTTGACACGGGGCTGGCGGGCCAAGCCACCCGGACAATCGCGATT
>CAZILR010001057.1:0-2097 GCA_964539995.1 uncultured Planctomyces sp. | reverse complement strand
CTACTACGAAACGACGATCACTGCCACGAAGTCTCGACGTCTGAAGTTGGAGTTGATCGACGAGGCCGACCGCCGCAACGTCGAGCAAGCGGACATCTCAATCAACGTCGTGCCGAATCAGCCGCCGACGCTGAAGCTCGTCCAGCCAGCCAAGGACATGGAGGTCTCGCCGCTGGAAGAACTCGACGTCAAAGCGACCGCATGGGATGACTTCGGCGTCAAACGCATGGGCGTCAGCTTCGCACTGGCAGGCAAAACAGCGATCGACGTTGTTCTTGGCGAGAATGCCGCCGCAAAACAAAAACACGAACTGGTCAACGCGATCAAGTTTGAGGAACTCGAAGCCCAGCCGGATCAGTTGTTGTCGTATTTCTTCTGGGCGGAAGACTTCGGCCCCGATGGCAACCTGCGTCGCACCTCCAGCGACATGTACTTCGCCGAGGTCCGGCACTTCGAGGAAATTTTCCGTCAGGGCCAACAGCCTCCCGGCGGACAACAGCAGCAGCAACAACAGCAACAGAACAGTCAGGCCGGGCAACAAGCTCAGCAGTTGGCCCAGTCGCAGAAGGAGATCATCAACGCAACGTGGAAGCTGATTCGCCGAGAGATTGGCTCGAAGCCGACCGAGCCGTTTGCGGAAGATGTCGAGCAGCTTGTCTCAGCCCAGAACGCCTTGCTGGAGAAATCGAAAGCCCTCGCCGAGAAAGTCAGTGACGAGCAATCGCAGTCGCACGTCGAAGCGGTGATCGTCTCAATGTTGGAGGCGGTCAAACAATTGATGGCGGCTCACGAGCAAACGTCTGCGGCACCGCTGCAACCGGCGCTGGCCGCCGAGCAATCGGCGTATCAAGCGTTGCTCAAGCTGCGTGCCCGCGAGCACGAAGTCGTCCGCCAGCAACAGCAGCAACAATCCAGCAGTTCGCAGAGCCAATCGCAGTCCCGATCAGAGCAGCAGCGACAGCAGATGCAGCAGCTCGACTTGAAGAAGGAAGAGAACCGCTACGAATCGCAGCGGCAGGCGCAGGCTCAGCAGGAGTCGCCGGAGGATCGCGAAACTCGGCAGGTGCTCAACCGGCTGCGCGAGTTGGCTCGGCGGCAGAACGACCTCAACGAACGGCTGAAGGATTTGCAGTCGGCGTTGCAGGAGGCTCAGACTGCCGAACGCAAAGAGGAAATCAAGCAGCAACTCAAACGTCTTCAGGATGAGCAAAAGCAAGTGCTCCGCGACACCGACGAATTGCAGTCCCGCATGGAGTCCCCGGAAAATCAAGAACGCATGGCCGAGGAACGGCAGCAACTCGAACAGGCCCGCGACCAAGTCCAACGCGCGTCCGAGGCACTGGAGAAAGAACAAGTCACTCAGGCCGCCGCGTCGGGAACTCGCGCCGAAAAGGAGTTCGAGGAACTCCGCAACGAGTTCCGCCGCCGAGCCTCAAACCGCTTCAACGAAGAGATGCGCGAGATGCGCGACTCGGCCCGCGAACTCGATCAAGAACAAAAGAAACTTTCAGAGAAGCTCACCGAGGTCACTAAGCCCGATCCCTCCGCGAAGAAGTCGCTCCGTGACGACAACCGCAGCGAAGAAGTCGTGAAGGGATTGAACGAGCAAAAGGAAAAACTCTCGAACCTGACCGAACGCATGAAGCAAACGATCGAAGAGGCGGAGCAAACCGAACCGCTGTTGACCGAGCGGCTGTACGACGCCTCTCGCAACGTGCAGGACCAGAAGGTCGATCGCGCCTTGGAAGCCGCCGGCCGCTCGCTGCAACGCGGGCTGATCGAGGATGCTCAGAAGGTCGAGCAGATCGCCGGCCGCGGCATCAATCAGCTTCGCGAGGGAGTCGAGAAGGCCGCCGAAGCAGTGCTCGGCGACGAGACCGAGGCACTGCGACGTGCTCGCGAACAGTTGAAGAATCTGTCGCAAGAGTTGAATCGCGAGGTCGCTCGCAATTCGCCAGAGGAGGGGTCGCAGTTGCCGCGCGATCGCGAGGGGGAGAAGGGGAGACAAGGGGAGGGGGAGCCGAACGCCGAACGCGATCCGAATGGAGAACGTCAGCCCGGTCAGCAACCGAACGGTCAACAGGCCAATGGACAACA
>CAZILR010001056.1:292-2098 GCA_964539995.1 uncultured Planctomyces sp. | reverse complement strand
GCATCTTCGAGTTGTTTCTCGTCGTAGCCGGCACCTTGGTAGCTCATCAGCTTGACGTGCGAACCAAGCACGAACGACGTTTGCAGATGCGGGCTGTTGGGGTATTCCTCGCGGAGCATCGAGAAGTAGCGATCGGCCTCCTGATAGTTGCCGACGCGAACGTAATGACTGGCGGTCATCATGATCGCATCGTCGGCAAGCGGACCGCGCGGATCGTACATCCAAATCGCCTTGAGCGCATCGAGCGCATTGCCCGGCGTGTCAAAGGCCGGACGGCTCTTGTCGGTGAGGTTCGGCACGAGCACCGCCGAGTGCGGCGGCTTTTGTTTCTTCGGAACCGGCGTGGCCCGCGGATTTTCGAGGTTGACCGGAGTGACATCGTCCGATGTCGCAAACTCCGGGAAGCCCAGCCACGTTCGACTGATCGCAAACAGTCGCTTCGTCGAAGTGTTGAGATGCCGAGTCGATGGGTACTCCTTCAGCAGTAACTCGTAGTATTCCTTCGCGTCGGAGAAACGCTCTTGTTTGAAGTAGCTTTCCGCCAGCAAGTACATCGAGTCTTCTCGCACGCGATTGTGGTCCTCGCGATAGTCCGGTTCGACGCTCCAGAAACGAGCCTTCTGGAGTAAAGACTGCTTCCGCTTCGTGAGCGGCTTCAGCATTTTGGCCGCAGCAGCGTACTGCTGATCTTGGTAAAGCCGCTCAGCTTCGTCGTAGATTTCTCGCTGACGTTGCTGTTCCGTCTCATCGTGAACCACCGGCGTCGAGGGCCGCGAAGAGGTGAATCGGTCGTACCAGTGTCGTTCAGACGCGACGTCACCACGTTCAATTTTCGGGACAACGCTACGATCGTGGTGCGTGCGGTCGCTCTTGATTTCGTCTTCGGACTTTCGGCTGCCTCCGAAACCGAACAGGCGTCGCGGCTCCTTCGGTTCGGCCGACGGCTCTTCACCCTCTTTTGGATCGACGACGGTCACGTCCGCTTCCGAATCTGATTCAGACTCAAACGAAGGCGGCTCTTCCTT
This sequence comes from uncultured Planctomyces sp., assembly GCA_964539995.1. Lineage (GTDB taxonomy): Bacteria > Planctomycetota > Planctomycetia > Planctomycetales > Planctomycetaceae > SXKJ01. The sequence goes on along the minus strand of CAZILR010001056.1, from coordinate 1,073 downwards.
GTCTCGCGAAAAGTTGAGACTGCGGCCCCAGCTCCACTGAGTCAGCGAGATCGGTGATCCGCTCGTCGCGCAGCCAGCGACCATCGCGCAGAGCGCGAGCGTCAGGCACGCAGCCGATCGAACAGCGGCAGTCGGGCGGTGAGGCATGGTGATTCCAAATTCCAAATTTGAGATTTCAAATTTGAGATTTGAGACTTCAGAAAGGCAGGTAGCCGAGCATCTTGGGCCGACGGTCGAGTGGCTGGCAGATGGCGGCCGTGAGGAGATGACGAAGTTCTTGAAGGGATTTGGCAGGCACAGGAGCAGTCGGGACGGGAGGAGCCTGTTCGCCCGCGAGTCGCTCAAACAGAGCCAGCGTCACTCCGTGAATGGGATGCGACGCGAATTCCGGTTGGCGGCAGTTCGGGCAGAGCAAACCTCCTTGAGACACCCAGAAAACAAAGTTCGTGTGATCGGCCACCGTCCGTCCGCACGCGAGGCATGCTCGAAAGTCCGGCAGTAAGCCGATCTCTCGCAGCATGACGACTTCAAATCGCAGCACCGGCCATCGGAAGTCAGATTCCTCGGTCAGTCGCCGCAGAGCCGTCACCGCCTCGTCGTACAGAACAGGATGTGGGTCGTATTCTTCGGTCAGACCAGCCAACAACTCGGCGACGTAGTACCCGCCGTACAAGCAATTCAGATTGCGAGCCGGCGGCCGGAACCGAGTCCTCAACTGGCATTCGGTCAGAATGTCCAGACCTCCCGAAGATTTCCGCAGGAACACTAGGTCAGATTCCGC
>CAZILR010001056.1:0-282 GCA_964539995.1 uncultured Planctomyces sp. | reverse complement strand
GCGGTTTCAAACGGTCCCTTGAGTCGCTTCGCCCCCTTCGCGATGCACGAAATTTTCCCGAAGTCCCGCGTGAAAAACGTGACCACTCGGCTGGACTCGCTGAAGTCCGCCAAGCGAATGACGAGGCCGGTGGTCTTTTCTGCGGACATCGATTGGAGTTCCGGCCACAGCCGGCCTGTGCGGATTTTGAGGCACCATCAGGACGGATCGCAGAGTCCAATCTCGCCCGCCAACTTGGCCATTCACCGCGTTTGAGGTGCCACATGTCTCCGACATTACTTC
>CAZILR010001055.1:0-2099 GCA_964539995.1 uncultured Planctomyces sp. | reverse complement strand
CCGCGCGGCTTGAGCACTTCGGCGATCGTCGTCTCGTCGTCGTGAATTCCGTTCTTGCTCTGCGGTCCCAGCGCGCCGAGGATGCCGACTCGATTCGGATAACACCCTGTCAGCAATGCCGTGCGCGAGGCCGAACAGACCGGTTGAGCGACATAGAAATCGGTAAACCTCACGCCGTCCGCCGCCAGCTTGTCGAGGTTCGGCGTCTTCCAGCCTTTCGTTCCATAACAGCCAACGTCGCCGTAGCCGAGATCATCCGCGTAGATCAGCACGACGTTCGGTGGACGCTCGGCCGCCCGCAACTCCGTAGCCAAGAGACTCAGCAGCAGTCCGCACAAGAGTCCCGCGAAGATTCGTCGGTGAAGCATCGGATGTCTCCAGTCTGCGTGGGGAGGCGATTGAGGCCAACAAAAGTAGCCGTCATCGCTCCGCGTGACGAGCCTTAATCGTTGGACTTGAATGAGCGGTTGGTCTTCTAACCACAAAGGCTCATCACGCGGAGCGATGATGGCCACATTGCGAAGGCTCAAGCCCGAAAGATCATCCGTTGGCTCCTTCGTCGTCGATCGGTGGCGGCTCCAGCGGATCGAGCAACGCGGCCATCTGTTCCAAGATTTGCCGCGAGGCTAACGGCGCGTCCTGTGACTGCGAAGGCTTCGGCCGTTGGGGGCCATTGGAGATATCGGGAATGTGATTGAACGCGATGCGTGTGGGGACGGCGGCTTGTTTCGGATCGACGGAGCGTTTGCCACCCATCTCTGCGAAGATCACCGCTTGTGGGCCGAACCGCTGCTTGAGTTCGTCCAGCGCCGTTGAGAGGGCGTTGAGTTTGCGGTCTTCCTCGAAGAGGGGCTGCGCGACGTTATTTCCGCTGACGAGATCGCTGAGCGTGATGCCAATCTTCAGCGGCGTGCCGGGCGGCTTTTCCTTCCACAGCTTGCCAGCCGCGCGAATCAACGTGGTTGTGTCCTGGCAGTGAGTGAGATTGCGCTGAGCTTGCCAAACCGGTTCTGGTGGGCCGCCCGATGGTTGGCCCACCCTACGGTCGAGAAAATCAACTCGCAGCGAGATCGCTCCGGCCCAGTAGCCGATGTTGCGCAGCCGCATGGCGGCCTTGTCCAGCAGCCGCAGCATCACGGCCTTGGCATCGACGTCGTTGCGAAGCTCCGGCGGCAAGACGTGCGAATGGCCGATGGTCCGGCGATGTGTCGGCGGGTCGAGGATGTCTTCGCCGCGTAGTCGTCTCCACCAGACGTCGCCGAGCAACTTACTGCCCCAAACTTTGGCGAGCTGTTGTGGCGTTTGTTCGCAGAATTGCTGCGTCGTCTTGATGCCGGCCTTCAGCAGTCGTTGCTCCATGCGCGAGCCGATGCCAGGAAAGGCTCGCAGTGGCAATTCCAATAATCGTTGCGGCAGCTCTTCTTGCAAGATCACGGTTAGGCCGTCCGGCTTCTGCCAATCAGCCGCGACTTTGGCGAGCATTCGGTTCGGGGCGAGGCCGACTGAACAGCGCAGGAACTCGCCAACGTCGCGGCGGATCACGGCCTTGATTTGCTTCGCGAGTCGAACCGCGTCCTCGACTGTCCGCTCGTTGTCCCACAGCCGGCATTCCATTTCGTCGATCGACAGCACCGTCGAGACCGGGATACAGGACTCGACCGCCTTGATGATTTGATGATGCACCTCGACGTACAGTCTGGGCCGAGCCTCCACGATTTGCAGCCGTCGGCACATTTGCTTGGCGTCGCGGACGCGCGTGCCGGTCTTGATGCCGAACTTCTTGGCCTCGTAGCTGGCCGCGATGCAGCAAGTCGTGTCGGCCATGACCGGCACGACTGCGACGGGGCGTCCTCGCAACTCCGGTCGCATTTGTTGCTCGACCGAGGCGAAGTACGAATTCATGTCGAGCAGCAACGATCGCAGAGTCATGCCAGAACTGTGTGACGAGAGGAATTGATTCGCACTCCCCCGCGAAGTCTAACTTGAGAACCTTCGCAAATCTCTCGTTGAAATCCGCAGCAGGCGAATTCGCCGTGTTTGAAAAATGCCGGGTAGGTCGCGTGTACCTTGAAACGCGACCGATGACTCGATTTTGTCCA
>CAZILR010001054.1:0-2101 GCA_964539995.1 uncultured Planctomyces sp. | reverse complement strand
GGAATACTTGCAGCAAAAGTAGCCTTGTCGCTCCGCGGCAGGAAAGCCAAACGTCTCACCGACGTCGATCGCGAGTTCGGCCGCTCTGTCGTTGAGCGACAGGGTTACGGAACTTTTTCCTGCACCTGCTCACGCAGTGCTCGCGCTGCGTCACGCCACACCACCGCCAACTCCTTCTTGCCGAGTTGGTCGCACTTCTCCGCGATCTGATCGCGTAGTTGTGCGTTGCTCGGTTCTTTGATCGCTCGCTTGTTGAGGTCCACGAACTCCTCCATCAACGCCCGCGCGGAGTTACGGCGTTCGAGGAACTCTTCCGCCTCGGCCTCTTTGCCGAGCCGACGATAGGCGGCCGACAATTCCATCAACGCCTGATCGTTGTACGGGTCAGCGGTGATGATTTTTCGGAGCGGCTCGATCGCCTCGGCGGGGCGTCCCTCGTCCACCGCGAACCGCGCAGTCAGACGCAAGACGTCCGAGTCGCGTGGCTTCTCCGACTGCAATTTCGTCAGCGTTTGCCGAGCGACTTCTTTCTGGCCCAAACTCCAGAGGCACTCCGCTTGGAGCACACGCGGCTCAATGGCCTCCGCCGGCCAAGGGAGTTCCAGTGATTTCGACGCCCCCACGAAGTCGTTGTGCTTCATCTGCGATTTGGCCAACTCCACCAGAATCTCGCGCCGCACCTTCTCTGGCGGGTGACGTTCGAGCGCCGCGTGGTAGTCCGCGATCGCCTCCCGATAACGCTCAAAGTCCTTGTGGATCAGCCCCAGCAACCGATGCGGCGAGTAATCCTGCGGTCGCAACTCGGCCAGCTTCTTCAAGTGCTCCTCGGAATGACTCATCGCTCCCAGATCGAAGTAGATCGCACCGAGCCAACGATGTGCCTCCGGCTCATCGGTCTGTCGTCGCAAGACTTCTTGCGCGACGGCTTCCGCCTGCATCCACATCTTCAACGAATAAAACGACTCACAGAGCAACAGCAGCGCCCGTTCGCTTTCCGTGCCATCGCCAGGAACGCGGTTCAGTTCTTCAATCGCCGAGGCTGCATGGCCCGTCCGCAGGAGCAAACCGCCTCGCAAAATCCGGACTTGATCCTGCGAGCTGGGGTGACCGCGCAGTTGCTGGATGCACGCGGAGACTCGTGGCCAGTCGCCTCGCTGCATGGCTTCCCAACCGTTGCGGTAGACTTGCTCCGGCGACGGCGTGTGATGCCACCACATCGCGGCCACGGCCATCGTCACCAGCAGCACTCCGGCAACCAGCAGGCTGAGCTTGCGACGAACTGGCATATCTCGATACCTCAACGCAGCCGACTCGCTCCGAGGCAACGCTATCGGACCACCAACCCCAACTCTTGCAGTTTGGCGAGACATTCATCCCGCTCACGGCTGCGAGTCAACTCGCGCCACGTCGAGTCTTGCGTCGCGAAGAAATCTTCGACCGACAGCGGCGGCACTCGTCCATTCGCCGCCGCGTGCTGCATCAACCGCTGGATGCAGCCGACTTCCAAGCGTGACAGCCCAGACGCTTGCAGGCGGTAATCCTCGAACGCCTCCCAAACGGCAGGGAACAGCGGCTGCACAATTTTTCGGCCGATCGTCGCCGAGTACTCTCGGATTTCGAGCTGTGCGTGCGAGTCCATCCGCAGCGCCAAAAAGTGCAGCAGGTTGTGCAGATCGACTTTCCAATACGCCTCGGTGTAGGTCGCCAGCGGCAAGTCCTTACGAGCCTGTTCGCGCGCGACCCCCAAGTCGAGCCGCTCTTGGTACACGCGGCGGCAGAGGGTTTGCAGTTCCGTTTCAGAAGCGGTGAGCTTCTCGCCGACATCGGTCGGCAGGAACGATTCGCTTCCTTGGCGATTCGTCTGCGACTGCGTCCGCCACTCGTCGATCGGCGTGGCCTGAGCGGAATCAATCGCGATCGAGTACCGTGTGCTGTACTCGTTGACGTTGGCCGTGCGGTGTCGAATCCACTGCCGCCAGCAATCCATCGGCACGCGGACATGAAACTTGATCTCACACATTTCAAACGGCGTCGTGTGCCGGTGCCGCAGCAGATAGCGGATCAACCCGCGGTCTTCGTTCACCTTCTTGGTGCCGATCCC
>CAZILR010001053.1:0-2103 GCA_964539995.1 uncultured Planctomyces sp. | reverse complement strand
GCAATCGCCGAACTTCAGAGCGTTCGGGCCGACGGCGTTCCAGCGGTCGCCGGTGCCGATACAGGCGATGAGCGGACGCTCGTTCGGCGATTGAAACGCCTTGGCCACGGCCGGATCGCGGAAGAACCAATACGGCATCGAACTGGCTGCGGCGGCCGCCAGCGTGGTCTGCATGAAGTCACGTCGAGTTTGTTTCTGGCTCATGGCACATCCTCCGAAACGCTGAGATTCAGCCGGGTATTTCGCAGTCAGACGCGAGCGGCTCCTCTCGCCTGACGAAACTTCGGCGAGGAGTCTAAACTCGGCTTGCGAGGAACGAAACTCACCTGTCGTGCGGTGGATCACGGCTTTTCTGCGGTTGAAAAGGGCTGATTGCGGATGTTGTACGTCGTGGGACTGCTGGCGGTCGGGTTCTCGGCAATCACTGGCGCGTTGGCGGCGGAAGGCCGACGCATGGACTTGTTCGGAGTGCTGGTGCTGGCACTGGTGACATCGCTCGGCGGCGGAACGCTGCGAGACCTGGTGCTCGACGTGCCGGTGTTCTGGAGCGAAGACGATTGGTTCTTGTGGACCGGCCTCGCGGCAGGAACAGTGACCTTCGGGGCAGTGCGGTACTGGCATCCGCCGCATCAGTTCCTGTTGATTGCCGACGCGATTGGTTTGGCCTTCGTGGCGGTGCTCGGTACCGAGAAGGCGCTAGCTCATCAAGCCACCGAAACCACAGCCATCGTGCTGGGAGTCGTCACGGGAGTTGCCGGCGGCATCTTGCGAGACATTCTGTGCGGAGAAGTGCCGCTCGTGTTTCGCCGCGAGACGTACTTCTACGCGACGGCTGCGTTCGGCGGCGATCTGGTCTTCGTGCTGCTCCATCGAGCTGCGTTTGACCGGCAAGCCAGTTTGCTGATCGCATCCGGAATTATCCTCGGCCTGCGGTTGGCGGCCTTGAAGTGGAAGCTCGCACTGCCGGTGTTCCGGACTCGCGACAAATAGCCGACCCAACCCTACTGCTTGTCTAACGCGGCAGATCAGCCAGCCGTGGCTGATCCTGAATCACTCGTCCCGCTCACTGCTAGAAGATATCGTGAACCGTTATGTGCCGAATGGTCCGAGGACGGTCATGTGGCCATTGGGGCAGAAGCGATCATCGGAAAGGTGAGTCATGTCCAAGACGTTCGTGCTCGCATTAGATCAAGGAACCACATCCAGCCGTGCGATCGTGTTTGATCAGTCGGGGTGTGCGGTCGGGGCCGCTCAGCGAGAGTTCCCGCAGTTGTTCCCGTCGCCGGGGCATGTCGAACATGACCCTGAGGCGATTTGGGACAGCCAAGTCGCAACGGCGCGGCAAGCGTTGACGAACGCGAAGTTGTCGGCGGCGGATATCGCGGCGATCGGCGTCACGAATCAACGCGAGACGACGATCCTCTGGGAGCGAGACTCCGGCAAGCCGGTCGCCAACGCGATCGTGTGGCAAAGCCGGATCACCGTGCCAATCTGCGAGCGGCTGAAGGCTGACGGAGTCGAGTCGCTGTTTCGGAAAAAGACCGGCTTGGTGGTCGATGCGTATTTCTCCGGGACGAAGATCCGGCATCTGCTCGACACAATTCCAGGGCTGCGTGCGCGGGCCGAGCGCGGCGAGATTCTGTTCGGAACGGTCGATTCGTTTTTGATTTGGCGGTTGACCGGCGGAAAGTATCACGTCACGGACGTCAGCAACGCGAGCCGCACGTTGCTGTTCAATCTGCATACTCTTGATTGGGACGACGAGTTGCTGAAGCTATTGGGAGTGCCCCGCTCGATGCTGCCGCAGGTGGTCTCGTCCAGCGAGGTCGTCGGCGAGTGCGATGCGAAGTGGCTCGGCGGTTCAATCCCGATTGCTGGTAATGCAGGCGACCAGCAGGCGGCGACGTTCGGTCAGGCATGCTTCGATCCGGGGAGCGCGAAGAACACTTACGGTACCGGCTGTTTCCTGCTGATGAACACGGGTGAGAAGCCGGCCGAGTCCAAGCACGGGTTGCTGACGACGGTCGGTTGGCGGATCAACGGGCGAACAACCTACTGCCTGGAAGGCTCGGTGTTCGTGGCCGGCGCGGCGGTGCAGTGGCT
>CAZILR010001052.1:0-2103 GCA_964539995.1 uncultured Planctomyces sp. | reverse complement strand
CGTGAGACTTCAGGCCGGAACTCTCACGAGTTCCGCGACAGCCAGCGTGGAAGCGTTCTAGGAACCCGGTCGCTCTTCGTTCTGGATGTTGTACTGCGTGTCGATCGTGGCGTTGGCCCACAGGTCGTCGATGAGCTTGCCGATCTCTTCTTGCTGATCCGCGTCCTGCAGTTTGTTGCGGATCTTGTCTTGGACCTCGTCGAACGGGATGTGTCCCGCCTCTTGCCGTTCGATGACTCGGACCATCTGGTAGTTTCGTGGCGACTCGATCAAATCGCTCGGTTCACCGACGGGCAACTTGAAGAGCAGCGCTTCGAGCTTTTCGTCCGCGAGGCTGCCGGCATTCGTCCAATCGTAGATGCCTTTGTTCTCGGCGGTAGGGCCATCGGAATTTTCGACGGCCAGCTCGCCGAAGTCGCGGCCTTGGGTCAGACCATCGGACACGATTCGCAACTTCGCGCGGGCCTGCTGTTCATTGGTTCGCGAGATCAAAATCTGCTGCCACTTCACGCGGTGCTTGACTTCGTAATCCTTCAGGTGCTTGTGGTAGTACGCCATCAAGTCTTGCCGACTGAGCTTCTGGTTGCTCTTGGCCTTTCCCGCGAGGTACTGCTGAGCCAGCGTTCGGTTGCGAAACTGATACTCGATCATGGACAGCGATGTGCCTCGTTTTTGCAATTCGCGATCCAACTCCGCCGTGCTGGTGACGCCCATGCTCTTTTTCATGTCGTCAAGCTGTTCTTGTAACTGCTTTTTCACAAAGTCATCGAGCTGCTTCTGCTGTTCTTTCTTGAGCGCTTTCCGAGTCGCCTCGGAGAGCAGCTTGCGTTCGACGTGCGCGCGAAGATCACGTTCGATCAGTTGCTCGGTCCGTTTCTTGTAGATTTCGTCCGGCATCTGCTCTCGCATCTTCGCGAGCTGCTCGGCGTAGCGTTCGAGAATTTCCGCCGCGAAGATCGGCGCTCCATTCACGGTTGCGACAACCCGATTGCCTTCGAGTTCCTTGGGCAATTCCGCATCGGACTCCACTCCTCCGGTCAACAGAACCCCGTTGCCTTTGGACGATTTTTGGGCATCGCGATTGTTCGCGGCGTACTGCTCCGCCTGCTCGGAGTTTGGCGATCCGATTCGTCGAGGAGGAGGCGGACCAACCACGGGGTTCTCGACTTTAGGGCCGAGACCGCCGTTGCCTTTGCAACCGGCCAACGCCAGCAAGACCGTCAAAAGAATTCGCGAAAGTCGCATGAGCCGCATCCTTGCGGAAGTTCGTGGTTTCGCCAAAAGGCGGAATTGATGACCGCCTGAAGGCGGAACCACGAACGGAGGGGGCGGGAATATCCGCCAATTTCAAATCGGCTGCAACACCGCTTTGAGCACCGGTAAAAGGGCCTCAAACGACGTGTCGGCACCCTCGCCCAGAGGCCAATAGGCCGACTTGGCGTCGACGATGCGGAAACGGCCTTTGTGCAGGCCGACAAGAGGACGCAACCGCGAAGGGTCTCGATAGCCGAAGACCAGCCAATCGTCCTCGCGGGTGATTCGATCGATCCCCCATCGCGCTGCGCTGAGTTGCAGGTCGCGCAGTTCGACCATTTTCTCTGCCAACGGAGGGAGCGGGCCGAAGCGGTCGCGGAGTTCGTTTTGCCAGTCGGCAAGCTCCTCGAACGAGCCGACCGCCGAAAGTTTGCGATACGCCTCGATCTTCGGACGCCCCGGCGGGACGTAATCGTGCGGCAGGTACGCCGTCACCGGCAAATCGATTTGGACGTGAATGTGCTCTTTGAGCGGCTGCTTCTTGGCGGATCGAACCGCGTTCTCCAAGAGTTGGCAGTACAGCTCATAGCCGACCGCTTCCATGTGCCCGCTTTGCTCGGCCCCCAGGATATTGCCGGCTCCGCGAATTTCGAGATCACGCATCGCGATCTTAAAGCCGGCTCCCAGTTCGCTGAATTCTTCGATCGCTTTCAACCGTTTCGTGGCCAGCGGAGTCAGCGACTTGCCCTCTTCGAGCAGCAGATAGCAGTACGCCTTGTGCTTGTACCGGCCGACACGCCCACGAAGCTGATGCAGATCGGCAAGCCCGTAGTTCTCGGCCTGGTTGAT
>CAZILR010001051.1:0-2103 GCA_964539995.1 uncultured Planctomyces sp. | reverse complement strand
ATCCCCTCCCGCGCACAAGCAGCCGCGAGTTGAAATTCGAGAACGGCACCGCCATTGGGATCAGCAACCGCTGGCATCAGGGGCAATACTGCTCGATTCTGACGACGGCCGGGATCGTGGGCTGCGGCATCTACGATTTGAAGACGCCGGCGGAATTCGGCCAGGCGATTGCGATTTGCAAGGGGACTCCGGCTCAGCCGCTGACGGAGCCGGAAGATTTGTTCGATTCCAAGATTGTCGGCTGCACGCCGAAGGCCGAGTCGTTTGGCATTCGGGTCGGCATGACCGGTCGCGAAGGGGTGGTGTTAAGTCTTAAAGCGGGAAAGTTGAGCGGTACCGCGCCGGTTGGGGAGCGGCCGGGCGGGTGCATCAGGCCGCTCCCTAACGGTCGCGGTACGGCGGTGTGAGCAGATCATGATTCAGTTCCAATTCCCAGAATTGTTCCTGCTGGCGATTCCGCTGGCGTTCGCGTATCGGCGCTGGGGGATGACGCGGGGCTTCACGGGCGTCTTGCGAGCCACGTTGCTCGTGCTGTTGCTGCTGGCGTTGACGGGGCCGCGTTGGAATCTGGGAGGCGAGGGGATCGACATCGTTGTCGTGGCGGATCGGTCACGATCGTTGCCAGCGAAGGCGGACGAGTCGATTCGAGAGTTGATTCACGATCTCGAACGGAATCGCAAGAGCGGCGACCGGATTGGACTCGTGACTTTCGGTAGCCGAGCGGAAGTTGAACACACGCTGTCTCGCAACAGCGAACTCGGAGCGTACACGCGCGCGGTGTTGCCGGATGGATCGGATTTGAACGACGCGATCTCGTCCTCGCTCAACTTGGTCGAGCCGACTCGGCCCGCGCGGATTCTCGTGCTGTCGGATGGCGAGGCGAACGGAGCTTCTCCGATGTCGGCCGCGCGACGTGCTCGCGAGTTGGGAGTGCCCGTGGATTTCCGGTTGTTCGAGCGGAATCGCATCGGCGATCTGGCGATCGAATCGCTGACATTGCCGGACACCGTCTCGCCGCGTGAGCCGTTTCAATTCGCGGTCTGGGTGCAAGCCAGTCGCGAGGCTCACGGTGCCGTGCGAGTGCTGCGCGACGGTCACGAGATCGCGAAGCTCGAACGAGATTTCGTGACGGGGCTGAACCGTGTGCTGTTCCGCGATCTGCTTGAAGAAGGTGGGATCACGAACTATTCGGCGGAGCTCGTGCTCGAAAACGATCCGCTCGAAGAAAACAATCGCGGTGCGGGAGTCGTGCGAGTCGAGGCCGCTCCGCGAGTGCTGGTGCTCAACCGCGATGGGCAAGAAGACAATCTTGTGCGGGTGTTGCGTGCCGCGCGATTGCCGGTCGATGTCGTCTCCAGCAAGACGCATCCGTTGACTCAGGATTCGCTCGACAAGTACCGGGCCGCGATTATCGAGAACGTGCCGGCGGCGGACTTCGGGCGGCTGAAGATGGAGCGGCTGGCGCAGTGGGTTGAAGATCTCGGCGGCGGTTTGCTGGTCACGGGTGGCGAACGGAGCTTCGGAGTCGGTGGCTACTTCAAGAGTCCGCTCGATGACATCTTGCCGGTGTCGATGGAGCTTCGCGAGGAGCATCGCAAGAACCGAGTCGCGATCGCGGTGGCCCTCGACCGTTCGGGCAGCATGGCCATTCCGGTCAAAGGGGGCAAACAAAAGATGGACCTTGCCAATCTTGGCACGGCGGAGTGCATCAAGATGCTCTCGCCGTCCGACAAGGTGGCCGTCTTCGCCGTGGACAGCACGCCGCATCTGATTCAGGGGTTGCGAAATGTCGATGACCCGGAAGCGATCATCTCGAACGTGCTCCGCATTCAGAGCATGGGGGGCGGCATCTTCGTGTACGAGGCGTTGGTCGCGGCCGGCAACGAACTGATGAAGGCGGGCGAGTACTCGACTCGGCACATTATTTTGTTTTCGGACGCTCAGGACAGCGAGGAGCCGGGGGACTACAAGACGCTGCTCAAGAAGTACGCGGATGCAGGCATCACGGTCAGCGTGATTGGTCTCGGCACCGATCACGATGTGCATTCGGAGTTGCTGAAGGATATCGCGAAGCTGGGTGGCGGTAACATCATGTTCTCGGAC
>CAZILR010001050.1:0-2105 GCA_964539995.1 uncultured Planctomyces sp. | reverse complement strand
GGCATCACGACCATTTCGATTATTCGGCTCGCATGTCGCATTGGCATTCCCACTACGACAGCCATGCGGATGATCGCCCGCGGCGAACATTCCGCGATCAGCAACAGTTCGCGAACCGCTTCGGCAGCAAGCCGTCGCAGATCGGCCAGCAGTCGCTGCTCGGCCTGACGCTGGCGACGGCAGCGACGCAGCGCGATCGGCCCGTCGCGTTGAGGCCGGTCACTCAGGATCTCAAGCAGTTGCAGTTCCGCGAATCGAAGCAACTGCGCGATTTGACTCGCGAACGAGCCAAGTCTGAAAAATTCGCGAGGATCGATCCTGACCGAGACGACAAAAAGGACTTCGGCAAAGGTGGATTGAATCCGGATCTGAAAGGCAAAGTGACGGATGGCTCACCCGTCGATCCTCTGACCGTACGCAAAGTGAAGCCTGTCGAGACCGACAAGTCGCCGGACTCGAAAGCGAAGCCCAAGGCGGACGAGCCAACCCCAAAAGTGGCGGATCAGGATCGCAAGGACGACGCCGACAAGCGGCCGACACGAGGCGGTACGCTCAGACTCCCCAAGGCCACGATGACCACTGGAAAACTCGCCGCTGAGGCTCCGAAGACTCCCGCGCAAGTGGCCGCTCCGGAATCCATTGATCGCAAGGATCTTCCCAAGGTCGAACGTCCCAAAACTGGACCGCCGATTCGAGGACAGTCTGCACCAGACCTCAAAACGAAACTAGGCGAACCCAAATCGGCACCGCGTGTCGAACCACCCAAAGTTCAGCCGAAGGTCGAGGCTCCGAAAGTGCAACCGAAAGTCGATCCTCCAAAGGTGCAACCACGACCGGAGCCACCAAAGGTTCAGCCCAAGGTCGAACCACCGAAAGTGCAACCAAGAGTTGATCCTCCAAAGGTGCAGCCACGACCGGAGCCGCCAAAGGTTCAGCCGAAAGTTGAGCCTCCAAAAGTGCAACCGAGAGTCGAACCTCCGAAGACTCAACCCAGAGTTGAGCCGCCGAAAGTTCAGCCATCCAAGCCTCCTAAGGCCGATCCTCCGAAACGCTCCGATCCACCCAAGAGGAGCGATGACGACAAGAAACCAAAACGAGGCAGCAAGTAAAATCGAGCGGCAAACGATGGCTCATCGAACGGCGTTTCGCGTTCGATGGGTCTGCTCACGGCTCCAGGATCTCCATCCTGTCGCAGCCCGATGAGCCAATTCGCTCCCTCGCTGGGATTCGCGATGTTGGTCGGCCGCTGCGCTCCCGCGCGTGACTTGCCGGGGTCTCTTCGCGACACTCCGAAGTCACGGAAACTTTTTCACTCACCCCTCCGCAACCAACGACACATGACCGAACTCGCCAAGCAGTACGAACCGAAGGAAGCTCAAGCCAAGTGGTTTTCGTTTTGGGAGGAACGCGGCTATTTCGACGCGAATCCGAACCCGGACAAGAAGCCGCACACGATCATGATTCCGCTGCCGAACGTGACCGGGGCGCTGCACATGGGGCATGCGCTCAATGGGACGTTGCAGGACTTGTTGACTCGCTGGCGACGGATGCACGGGTATGAGGCGCTCTGGATGCCCGGCACCGATCACGCCGGCATCGGCACGCAGGCGGTCGTCGAGCGGCGGATGCTCGAAGAAGAAAAGCTGACGCGGCATGACATCGGGCGCGAGGCGCTCGTCGAACGGATTTGGAAATGGAAGGACAAGTACGAGGCGCGCATCATCGGCCAACAGAAGATGCTCGGTGCGAGCTGCGATTGGCGGCGCGTGCGGTTCACGTTGGATGACGTCTGCTGCCGAGCCGTGCGCCGCACGTTCTTCAAGATGTTCAAGGACGGCCTGATCTTCCGAGGCAAACGGCTGGTCAATTGGGACACGTTCCTGCAAACCGCCGTCGCCGATGACGAGGTCACTCACGAGGACGTCGCGGGGGGGTTTTGGACGTTCAATTATCCGGTTGTGATTCAGGATGGCTCCGGCCGGGAGGGCGAGGCTCCCGCCGAGCCGCCGTCGGTGCAAACGGCGTCGATTCCCGAAGCGGCTCGGCAGGAGCCTCGCCCTCCCGATGGATGGCAACCCACCGGCGAACGCATTTCGTTTTCAACG
>CAZILR010001049.1:0-2107 GCA_964539995.1 uncultured Planctomyces sp. | reverse complement strand
TTGGGAGCCGGATTGTTGAGCCTGTCGGCGGGAATGTCCGCGGGACAAGAGTTGGAACCCACCGCCGAAAACATTTTGAAAGGCTTCGTGCCTCGCCAGCGAGACGTTGAATTCGAAACGCCGAAGCCGGCTGAGTTCGCCAAATGCGTGTTGAAGGGTGAGCGCTTCGGCAAAAAAGGTTCTGCCTGGGTGGTGACCGGGCCAAACGGACAAGTGCTGCGGCGGATCGTCGATACGGACGGCGATACCGAACCCGATCAATGGCGGTACTACAACAACGGCATCGAGATCTATCGCGAAATCGACACGAACTTCAACCGGAAACCGGATCAGTTCCGCTGGCTGAACACCGGCGGCTCGCGGTGGGGCATCGACTCGAACGAAGACAAGAACATCGACGCCTGGAAAATCCTCTCGGCCGAGGAGGCCTCGCGAGTCGCGGTCAACGCGCTGCTGGCGAACGATGCCGACATGCTGAGGCTCGTGCTGGTCACGGCTGAGGATTTGGCGCAGCTCAAGATTGAGGAGTCGGTTCAAAAACAGATGCTGGCGAACGTGAGCAGTCCGGCGGCCAAGCTGCGCGACGTGCTGAGCAAAACGAAATCGCTGACGCCGAAGTCTCACTGGATGCGATTCGACGCCGCGTCCGCGATGCCCAGCATGATTCCCGCCGACGACGGCAAAGCGGCGGGCGATCTGATTCTGTATGAGAACGCGATGGCGATTATCGAAACGGAAGCCGCTCCGCCGCGCAACAGTTTGCTCGTGCAGATCGGCGAGATCGTGAAGATCGGCGATGTCTGGAAACTGACGCAAATCCCGCAGCCGATCGAAGGCAATCAAGTCCAACTCTCGGCCGGAGTGCTGATGCAGCCGGGACAGTCCGGCGCGGGCGACACACCGGCGGCGGCCAATCCCGGAGCGAATGCTGATCCGCGTGTCGCCGCGCTCGTTAAGCAACTGCAAGAACTCGACGGCAAGGCTCCGACGGCCGATGCGTCGCCGGCCGCGTTCGTGAAGTTCAACGGTGATCGGGCGACGCTGCTCAAGCAGCTCATCAGTGCGACGGCGAAAGACCCGAAGGACCAAGAGAATTGGATTCGGCAGCTCATCGACGGGCTGACCTCAGCCGTGCAGACCGGAGCCTACGAAGGTGGGCTGGATCAACTGAAGCTGTTGGAAACGCAGCTCAAGCCGCAGCTCAAGGCGGGTGCGCCGTTGACGCCGTACATCGGCTATCGGCGGATGCTCGCGGAGTATTCGGTCTCGGTGCAGACGGCCAAGACGAGTGCCGCTCAGGCGAAGGCTCAGGAAGAGTGGATCAAAGACCTGCAAGGGTTCGTCGAGGCGTATCCGAGGGCCGAGGACGCTCCCGACGCGATGATTCAATTGGCGACGGGCCTCGAATTCGCCGGCAAGGGGGGTGAGGCTCGCAAGTGGTTCGCTCAACTGGCCGAGGATCACCCGAAGACGACCGCCGGCAAGAAAGCCGCCGGAGCGATGACTCGTCTGGACGTGAAGGGCAAGCCGCTGCCGCTGGCGTTCGCTGGCTTGGACGGCGGCAAGGTCGATATCCGCAACTACCGCGACAAAGCGGTGCTGGTCGTCTTCTGGGCGACGTGGTGTAAGCCTTGCTTTGAAGACCTGCCGAAATTGAAGGCTCTGTATCAGCAGTATCGCACGCAAGGCTTCGAGGTCATCGGCGTGAACCTCGACAACACTCCCAACGGCGTGAAGGGCTACCTGCAGCAGAACGGGATGACGTGGCCTCAAATCCACGAAGCTGGCGGCCTCGAAAGCCCGCCGAGTCTCGCGTTCGGCGTGATTTCGCTGCCGACGATGTTCCTGGTCGACAAGAAGGGCAACGTTCACAGCCGACCGGCTTCGATCGAAGACGTGAAAGCCGCGCTGCCGGAAGCTCTGGAGTTGAAGAAGCCGACGGCAACGGCGGGCAATTGACCCCTGGAGTGCGGCGGCTTGACGCCGCCCTCCATCAGTCGCGGGATGCAGCGATCGTGATTTCGCGGCTTCCATCGTGGCGACGAGCGTCGCTGCAACCTGACCTGCGCGGCACTTCGCTCACGACGGGGTTGGCGTTCGGTTCCAA
>CAZILR010001048.1:0-2110 GCA_964539995.1 uncultured Planctomyces sp. | reverse complement strand
CCAATGCAAAAAGTCGGCTGATCGTTGTCGCCAACGTAGCCGTCATCGCGCCGCGTGACGAGCCTTCGCAGAGTTTGGGCACGACGGCGTCACAAAGCGTTCAATGCTCAGGGCCAAGAGGCTCATCACGCGGAGCGATGATGGCTACACTGAAGCCATGCGACGCCGAGTTCTCATCGCTGGCCTGTTTCACGAGACGCACACGTTCCTGACCGAACGAACTCCGTGGTCCGCCTTCTCCGTGCGGCGCGGTCATGAGTTCTTCGCCGCTCGCGGCGACGGCTCACCGCTCGCCGGAGTTTTGGAGATCGCCGACGAGCGTGGTTGGGAAGTAATCCCGACCATCGACGCACGAGCGACTCCGAGTGGGACCGTTCGAGACAACGTCTTCGAGCAGTTCTGGTCTGAGCTCCTCCCCATCGCCGAATCCTCGCTGCGACAAGGCATCCACGGCATTTACCTCGTCCTGCACGGCGCGATGGCAACGGACAAAATTCGTGATCCCGAAGGTGAACTCGTCCGACGACTGCGAGCGCTGCCAAATGGCCGCGAAGTCCCGATCGGTGGCGTTCTCGACTTGCACGGCAACATCTCGCGCGAGTTTGCGGAAGCGACACAGGCGTTTGTCGCGTACCGCAAGAATCCGCACACAGACGCCTGCGAAGCCGCGCGCGATGGTGCGCGGTTGCTCGACCGCGTCATGCTGCCCGGACGCTGGCCAGTCACGCTGCATGCGGCTCCCGGCATCGTTTGGCCGCCGACCGGTGTGAGCACGCAAGACGAGCCGATGCGCGTGCTCGAAGAGCTTGCCCGTGAGATCGAACGAGCGCATCCCGACATCGCAGCAGTCAACGTCTTCGCCAGTTATTCGTTCGCCGACACGCCCGATACCGGCGTGTCCTTCACCGCCGTGACGTTCGGTGATCCGGACGAAGCCCGCCGCGGGTTGCAATCGCTCTGCGACGAAGCGACTCGCCAGCGCGAGCAAGGCAATGTCGTGCCGCCGTCGCTTGAAAGCGTGTTGCCGACGATTCAAGCCGAAGTCGCGCGCGGCGAGACGCCGGTCATCGTCGTCGAACCGTCCGACAACATCGGCGGTGGTGCTCCCGGCGACCTGACGCATGTGTTCCGCGCACTTGCCGCGCACGGCATCGGAAACTCCGCCGTCGTCATCAACGATCCCGCCGCCGTAGCAGAAGTGAGATCACGTCCGATTGGCTGGCGAGGATCGCTGGTGTTCGGAGGACTGTGCGATCCGCGATTCGATGCGCCCGTGACTTGCGACGTGGAATTGCTCTCCGTCAGCGATGGCCAATTCACGCTCGAAGACCGGCACAGCCATCTCGCGTCGATGTGTGGAGTTCAGATCGACATGGGGCCGTGCGCCGTCGTGCAACACGCCGGCATCCGCGTCCTGCTGACCAGCCGCAAGACTCCACCGTTCGATCTCGGCCAGCTTCGCAGTCAGGGGATCATCCCGGAGTCACTGTCGGTCATCGGCGTCAAAGCGGCGGTCGCGCATCGTCAAGCCTACGACCCGATCACGAAGCACAGCCACACGGTCAACACGCTCGGCCCCTGCACGAGCGACCTGCGCTCGCTGCCGTATGAACAAATCCGCCGACCGATCTTTCCGCTGGATTCGTGACCGTAGCCCGGACGCCTACGTCCGGGCGGTCTTCAGTTCGGACGCAGGCGTCCGAATTACGAGCTTCACGCCAAAATCGCGTCGATTGGCTGGCCAAAGTCGATCTCCAGCCGCTTGCGGCCGGGGACTTCGAGGCGGCGCGCATCGAGGCCGAGTTGATGCAAGACCGTCGCATGCAGGTCGGTGACGTAGTGGCGATCTTCGACGGCGTGGAAGCCGAGTTCGTCCGTCTTACCGTGAGCGATGCCACCCTTCACACCACCACCGGCCAGCACGATCGAGAAGCCGTAGGGATGATGGTCTCGGCCGTTGGAGTTTTGAGCGCCCGGAGTGCGACCGAACTCAGTGCCGATGACGACCAGTGTTTCGTCGAGTTGACCGCGTCGCTTCAAATCTTTGATGAGCGCGGCGATGGGCTGATCGACTTCTTGACAGAGCTTGCTGTGTCCGGCTTGCAGGTTT
>CAZILR010001047.1:0-2111 GCA_964539995.1 uncultured Planctomyces sp. | reverse complement strand
CCGCCGTCGTGATCTGCGACATGTGGGACAAGCACTGGTGCCAGATGTCAACGCAGCGCGTCGGCGAGATGGCTCCGCGCATGAACGAGTTCGTCAAAGAAGCTCGGCGGCGCGGGGCGCTCGTCATTCACTGTCCGAGCGACACGATGGAGTTCTACAAGGACACGCCGCAACGAAAACTGGCTCAGGCCGCGCCGGTCGTCACTCCGAAGACCGAACTGCAACGCTGGTGTCGCATCGACCTGGCGAAGGAAGCTCCGCTGCCGATCGATGACACGGATGGCGGTTGCGACACGGTCCCGCCGGACAAGAACTACAAGGCGTGGTCTCGTCAGATCGCGACCATCGAAGTTCACGCCGACGATGCGATCACCGACAGTGCCGAGGCGTACTACCTGATGCGTCAGCGCGGGATCGAGAATGTGCTCGTCATGGGCGTGCATACCAACATGTGCGTGCTCGGCCGGCCGTTTTCGATTCGGCAAATGGTTCAGCAGGGCTTGAACGTCGTCCTGGTCCGAGACCTCACCGACACGATGTACAACCCGGCCAAGCGACCGTTCGGCAGCCACTTCACCGGCACGGACCTTGTCGTCGAGCACATCGAAAAATACTGGTGCCCCACGATCACGAGCGGCGACTTGCTCGACGGCAAGGAGTTCCGCTTCCCGGCCGACAAGCGTCCGCATCTCGTGGCGATTGTCTCCGAGGAAGAGTACGAGACGAATGAAACTCTCTCGAAATTCGCCGCCGAACATCTCAGCCCGGACTTCCGCGTGACCTTCGTCTTCGGCGGAGCCGATGCGACGGACAATCGCGGGAAAGTGACCGAACCGCGACCGACTCCCGCACCGAACGGCACACTGTTGCCGGCCCTCGTCGCACGATCGACTTCGACCGACAAGAACGACTTGCTGGGGACCGAAGCGATCGACTCCGCCGACGTCTTGCTGGTCAGTGCTCGACGACGGAATCCCACGGCAGAGCAACTCGACCGAGTGCGCAAGTTCGTCGCGTCTGGAAAACCGATGGTCGGCATCCGCACGGCGAGCCATCCGTTTCATCTGCGCGACAAGGCTGCTCCCGAAGGACGAGCCGACTGGCCGACGTTCGACGCCGACATCTGGGGCGGTCACTACACGAACCACTACGGCGACTCGAAGAGCGGCCCGAACAACGTCGTGACGATCGCCGACTCCGCGAAGAGTCATCCGATCCTGACTGGCTGGGCGAAACCGGAATACCAAAGCGGCGGGACGCTGTATCTGACTTCGCCGCTGGCCAAGGGGACTCACGTTTTGCTCACCGGCCACTTCGCCGACAAGCCGGCCGAACCAGTCGCGTGGACGTTCACTCGCAAAGATGGGGGCCGATCGTTCTACACGTCGCTCGGCCACAAGTCCGACTTCGTTCAGCCAGAGCTCTCGCAGTTGCTCCGCAACGCGTTGCTTTGGGCAGCAGGAAAGTCGGAGTAGCTCGTAGGATGGCTGCCCTCGGCCGTCCTGCGGTTCCGACTTGGCAGCCAATCACGGACGGCCGAGGGCGGCCATCCTACTCAACCACGCCCATGCGTTGGCCGAGTTCTCGCAGCACCTCGATGTCGCTCGCTGGACGTTCGGGACTGCGCGGGTGAGTGTGGTCGCAGGCCAGCCAGCCGCGCAGCTTCAGGAACTGCGCCGCAGAATGTTTGTACGCGGGACTTGGCGAGCGGAATGCGAACATGCCGAGATACTGCAACTGATCGTTGAGTTCGTAGAAGCGCGGATCACCGGCCAGCCAGTAGGCGTCACGTTTCGCGAACAGGTCCGGAGCGAACGTGCTCAGGCCGAGCAGGTAGTCGCTGCCATACATGACCATGTCGATCGCGAAGTCGTTGCCGGTGTAAACGACGAAGTCCGGCCTCCGCTCGTCGCGCAGCCGGAGTCGCTGCCATTCCGGTTCGCGATGAAACGACGAATGCTTCTCGCCGATACACTGCGGGATGTCGAGCAATCCGGAAAACGTGTCGAGGTCGTAGATCGCTCCGAACTTGGCCAGCATCGGAGTCAGCTCGAACGCGAGAAACCGATCGCAGCCGCGCCCAATCGCGCGGTACGCCTCGATCAATTCGG
>CAZILR010001046.1:0-2121 GCA_964539995.1 uncultured Planctomyces sp. | reverse complement strand
GAACATCATCTTGTGAGCATCCCACACGACACTGTCGGCTTGATCGACTCCGTCGAGCAGATGCCGATATCGTCGGCTGAACAACGCCGCTCCACCGTGAGCCGCATCGACGTGCATCCAGACTCCGTGCTTTCGGCAGACAGCCGCGATGTCTCGCAGCGGATCGAACGCTCCGATTGGCGTCGCGCATGCACAAGCTGAGACCGCGACGACTCGATGCCCGCTCGCGATCAAGTCGGTCAGTTGCTCATCGAGCTTTTGCGGATCGAGCTTGCGTCGCTCATCGAGCGCGGCTCGCAAGACTTGCTTCGTGCCGAGTCCGATGACGCCGGCTGCTCGCGCGACCGAATAGTGAGCATCGCCTTGCACGACCATGACCGGCGCTCGGCGCGGGTCTCCTGTTCCCGCTGCGACGCCCTCCTCCCAAGAACCGCCCAACGCGACGTTCCGCGCGGTCAGCAGGCCGGTCAGATTTCCCAGCGAGCCGCCGTGTGTCACCAATCCTGCGAACGCATCGCGCTGCCAGCCGATTTGCTGGCCGAGGCGGTTGATCAACGCTCGCTCGACAGCAGTGGCCCACGGCCCCATCTCATAAATCGCCATCACTTGATTCGTGACGGAACCGACGGCATCGAACAGCCCCGCGATGGGCACTGGAGCTGGAACCTGATGGCCGATGTATCGCGGATGATGCAGATTGTGTCCGCTGTCGAGCATCTGCCGGACGATCTCGGCAAAACGGGCTGAGTCACTGTCTTCCTCCCTCTCCTTCTGGGAGAGGGCCAGGGTGAGGGAACCAGCAACGCCTGAGGTTGTCGGGGTGACGTCGTCCAGCCAACGCTCGGCCTCCGCGATGTTCGTCACCGGTTCTGCCCAATTGAGCACGCGAGTCTCTCGCTGCTGAACCTTTTCCAGGTGCGATGCGAGCAACTCGCCCCACTGCTCGGCGGCCGCCCGGAACCGCTGCGGATCGTACACGTCCCGCAACCGTTGCTGAGTGACGTTCAAAGCGGCTTCGTCGATCATCGAGCGACCTGAAATGGGCAAAAGGATGGCGGGCTCACGCGGTGCGAATGGCGTTTCACGGGATAATACTGCCCCGCCAAGAACCTCACGAGCGTTTGTGGTCGTGTCCCAAGTTCGTTGAACCGCACGCCGCAGGCACGCGCGTTGGGTCGGCATTCGCGCACGCCTGCGGCTTGCGGTTAAACGAGACTCACCAAATCAGGACACGACCCATTTGTGAGCGTTTGCTCGTACCGCTTGACAACAGCAGCGAGCGTTGGCACTGTGCTGCCCGGCAGAACAGGTTTTCGCGGTTCACGCGAGGCTCTGCGGCCGCTCGGCCTTCTGCGACGCGCTCAGCGATTTGCAACTCTCTTTCACATGCGGAGGTGCGCCATGCACATGAGCGAATTCGACGACGCCTATGACGATCAACAACGGATTCGTGGAGCCATCCTCGAAACCCCAATCAGTGATCTTCCCTTGCGAGATCCCATTCTGGTCTGCTCCACGTCCAGCGTGGCCGACGCCGTCAAGAACATGAACGACCATCACACCGGCTGCGTGCTGGTGGAGAAAGATGGCAAATTGATCGGCATCTTCACCGAGCGTGACCTGCTGACCAAAGATTTCTTCCGAGCCGACAGTCACACGGTCCCGGTCGAATCGGTGATGACTCCCAATCCCGAAACGCTGGAACCCGAAGACAGCATCGCCTTCGCGCTCAACAAGATGAGCGTCGGCGGCTATCGCCACATCCCCATCGTCGATGGAGCCAAGCCCGTGGGAGTCCTCTCGGTGCGGGATATTGTGGACTTCCTCGTGGACCTCTTCCCCGGAGACGTCTTCAACCTGCCTCCGAGTCCGAAGAACGCCATCACCAATTCGATCGACGGCGGGTAGGTCCAATTGTGAACTCGTAGGGCAGGCTTCCAGCCTGCCCTTTTTTATTGAATCACGGCAGATCGACAAGGATTTTGACCGATGCGACAGATGCCAAGAAGTTTTGGATTCGGCGGGTTGTTGATTGTCACGCTGGCATTTGGCCAAGCATCTGCTGACGAAGGGATGTGGGTTTACAACCAACTGCCGACGAAGATTCTGACAGAGCGCTAC
>CAZILR010001045.1:0-2121 GCA_964539995.1 uncultured Planctomyces sp. | reverse complement strand
GAGACGTGGAGCGTGAAAACAAACGGGATTCGTTCGACGTTCGGCTTTCCTGTCGCGAAGCGACAGGGCTACTTTTGAAAAACTCACAGCCTCGGAGCGATGATGGCTACGTTCTCGCCAGCGAGTTCACTCGACGGTCACGCTCTTGGCCAGATTTCTCGGCCGGTCCACATTGCAGCCTCGCAAAACCGCGATCTGGTACGACAGCAGTTGCAGCGGGATCGAGCAGACCAGCGGCTGCAAATACTCCTCGACGAACGGGACGTTGATCACGTCGTCGGCCAGTTGGTCGAGCTTCGAGTCACCCTCGCACGCCAGCGCGATCACCGGGCCGCGGCGGGCCTTGATCTCTTCGAGGTTGCTCATCACTTTCGGGTAGATGTGCCCGCGCGGAGC
The DNA here is from genome assembly GCA_964539995.1 of uncultured Planctomyces sp. Classification (GTDB taxonomy): domain Bacteria; phylum Planctomycetota; class Planctomycetia; order Planctomycetales; family Planctomycetaceae; genus SXKJ01. The sequence continues at coordinate 1,725 of CAZILR010001045.1, read as the reverse complement.
GATGAACAAGCTCGGCGTCCGCTCATCGACGAGCGCGATCGGGCCATGCTTCATTTCGGCGGCCGGATAGCCTTCGGCGTGGATGTAGCTGATCTCTTTCAGCTTCAGCGCGCCCTCCAACGCAACCGGGAAGTTGTAGAGCCGACCGAGGTACAGGAAATTTTCGTAGTCGCAGTACTTCTGGGCGATGTCTTTGATCTGGTCGTAGCATTCCAGCGTCTTACGAATGACATCGGGCATCGCTTGCAGATGCGAGATGATCCGCTGCCCGGCCGGGTACGACATGTTCCGCAGTCGGCCGAGATACAGGGCGAGCAGAGTCAGCACGGTGACCTGCGACGTGAACGCCTTGGTCGATGCGACGCCGACTTCCGGGCCGGCGTGCAAAAAGATGCCGCCGTCCGCCTCACGCGCGATCGTCGAGCCGACGACATTGCAGATCGCCAGCGTCGGATGTCCCTTCCGCTTGCATTCGCGCATCGCGGCCAGCGTATCGGCGGTCTCACCGCTCTGCGTAATCGCGAAGACCATCGTGCTCGTCGAAAGGGGCGGGTTGCGGTAACGCAACTCGCTGGCGTATTCGACCTCGGTCGGGATGCGGGCGAACTCCTCGATCAGATACTCGCCGACGAGGCCCGCGTGCCAGCTCGTCCCGCAACCCGTCAGGACGACGCGGTCGATGCGCCGCAGTTGCTGCGGAGTCAGATTCAATCCGCCGAACTTCGCCGTCGCTTCGTCTTCATCGAGCCGGCCACGCATCGCGTTTTCGATCGTCTCTGGCTGCTCGAAAATCTCCTTGAGCATGTAGTGCTCGAAGCCGTTGAGATCAGCGGCTTCCGCCGATTGCTCCAGCACCTGCACGTTCGGAGCCTGCTGCCCAGAGTCGCGGTGATGCAGTTGCATCCCCTGAGAAGTCAGCACGACCAACTCGTGGTCCGAGAGATACACCACCTCTTGCGTGTGTCCGGCAAGCGGCCCAGCATCACTCGCGAGGAAGTACTCCCCCTGCCCCATGCCAATCACCAGCGGGCTGCCCAGCCGAGCGGCAATCAGAAAGTCGGGAATGTCTCGGAGCAGGACCGCGAGACCGTATGTCCCTTTGAATTGTTTGATTGCCGCCTCAACCGCCTGGATCGCAGTGTTCGAGGATTCCGGGTCTTCGCCCATTTTGATCAGCTCGCCGAATTCGTGAGCGATCAGATGCGCGGCGACCTCGGTATCGGTACTGCTGCGGAAGACGTAGCCGAGCGTCTGCAAATGCGATTTGAGCGTCGCGTAGTTTTCAATGACTCCGTTGTGGACGACGACGACTTCGCCGTTGCCGCCGACATGCGGGTGCGAGTTGACGTCGCTGGGCTGGCCGTGCGTCGCCCAGCGCGTGTGACCAATCCCCAGCGATCCCGTAATCGGATGCCGCTCGACCAGCCGCGTCAGCTCTTGAACTCGGCCCGCTTTCTTCCGAATGGCAATCTCACCGCCGTCGATGATGGCGATCCCCGCGCTGTCGTAGCCGCGGTATTCGAGCCGTCGCAGACCTTCCAGCAGAATCTCGGACGCGGGCCGAAAGCCGACATAACCAACAATGCCGCACATGGACGTGCTCCGTCACGAAAGGAAACGCGGCGGACGAAGACGAGAACGGTCGTCCGACGAGGTGGGATGGGATTGGCGAGGGGAATCGAAGAAGGGTGAGACCGTACAAGAATTCGGCAAAACGGGTCAACA